>JAUMBX010000091.1:0-13189 GCA_032119515.1 Steroidobacteraceae bacterium
TGCGATGGGCCTCGAGAACACCGCGCGTCAGCGTAAGCAGGACGTCATCTTCTCGATCCTGAAGGCGCATGCCCGGGGCGGCGAGGACATCTACGGCGACGGGGTGCTGGAGATCCTCCAGGACGGTTTCGGTTTCCTGCGCTCCGCCGAGGGCTCCTACCTGGCGGGTCCCGACGACATCTACATCAGCCCCTCGCAGATCCGGCGCTTCAACCTGCGTACCGGCGACAGCATCTCGGGCCTGATCCGCCCGCCCAAGGACGGCGAGCGCTATTTCGCCCTGCTGAAGATCGGTGAGATCAACTTCGATTCCCCGGAGAGCGCGCGGCACAAGCTGCTGTTCGAGAACCTCACTCCGCTGCATCCGACCAAGCGGCTCAAGCTGGAGCGGGGCAACGGGTCGACGGAGGACCTGACTGCGCGGGTCATCGACCTGACGGCACCGCTCGGCAAGGGTCAGCGTGGGCTGATCGTCTCCCCGCCGAAGGCCGGCAAGACAATGCTGCTGCAGAACATCGCCACCTCCATCGTGGCCAACCATCCCGAGGTCTACCTGATCGTGCTGCTCATCGACGAGCGGCCCGAGGAGGTCACCGAGATGGCGCGCACGGTCAAGGGCGAGGTGGTGGCCAGTACCTTCGACGAGCCAGCCAGCCGCCATGTCCAGGTGGCGGAGATGGTCATCGAGAAGGCCAAGCGCCTGGTGGAACACAAGCGCGACGTGGTGATCCTGCTGGACTCCATCACCCGCCTGGCACGGGCCTACAACACCGTGGTGCCCAGCTCCGGCAAGGTGTTGACCGGCGGCGTGGACGCCAATGCCCTGCAGCGCCCCAAGCGCTTCTTCGGCGCGGCAAGGAACGTGGAGGAGGGCGGGTCGCTCACCATCATCGCCACTGCGCTGATCGATACCGGCTCGCGCATGGACGACGTCATCTATGAGGAGTTCAAGGGCACCGGCAACTCCGAGATCCACCTCGACCGCAGGGTGGCCGAGAAGCGGGTGTTCCCGGCCCTGAACATCAACCGCTCCGGCACCCGCCGCGAGGAGCTGATCACTGCTCCCGATGAGCTGGCCAAGATGTGGATCCTGCGCAAGCTGCTGCATCCGATGGATGAGCTGGCCGCCATCGAGTTCCTGATCGGCAAGATGAAGGACACCAAGACCAACGGGGAGTTCTTCGACGCCATGAAGCGCGGCTGAGGCCAGCCGCGCTTGGCCGCAGGGCGCGGGACCTCGCCGCTGGAACGCGACCCGGTCATGCGCCGTCTCGTGCGGCGGGTGGGTCCCTGCTTGCTGAAGCCCGACCGGCGCAGCTCCCCCTATCAGGCCCTGGTCAGTGCCATCGCGCACCAGCAGCTGACCGGCGCGGCCGCGCGCACCATCCTGACGCGGCTGTACGCCCTCGACGGTGGCAGGGCCTGCCCTTCGCCCGAGGCGCTGCTCGCCCTCCCGGTGGAGTCTCTGCGCGGCGCGGGATTCTCGGCCGCCAAGGTGCTGGCACTGCGCGACATCGCCACCCGTGCAATGGATGGCAGCCTGCCCCCGCGCCGGGTCCTGGCGCGTTGGGAAGACGAGAGAATCGTCGATCAGCTGGTGCAGATCCGCGGCGTCGGCCGCTGGACAGTGCAGATGCTCCTGATCTTCACCCTGGGTCGGCGGGACGTCCTGCCGGTGGACGACTACGGGGTGCGTAACGGGTTTCGCCTCGCCTATGGCCTCGACCGCTTGCCGACGCCTCGCGAGCTCGGCGACCATGGGTTGCGCTGGGCGCCCGAGCGCTCGGCGGCGGCCTGGTACCTGTGGAGGGCCGTCGACCTGGAGCGTGCGGCGGGTTGATCAGTCCCCGGACCCGAGCTCGCGGTCGAGGATGCGCTGCAGTTCTGACTCCACCTTGCCGCGGGCCATGGACAGCATGAAGCCCAGCTTGGCGTCGATGCACAATTCGCTCTCGCCCAGCCTGACCTCGCCATTGAACTCCGCGTGGCGAAGTTCGGCCACGTCACCCTTCCAGCTGCAGGTCACGCCGAATTTATCCTCCAGCTTGGCCGCGATCCGTTCGACCTTCGAACGCAGTTCGTCCAGCCCGAGCTGGTGGGGCCGCCTGATGCTGATCTCGCTCATTTCCTGGTGCCTCCGATGGCTTCTTCCCTGGCTACCGCCCGCCAGCCGATGTCCTTGCGGTACTGCATGCCCTCGAAACAGATGACGTCGACCAGGGCATAGGCCTCGCGCCGTGCCGCCGCCACGGTCGGGCCAAGCCCGACGGCGCACAGTACGCGACCGCCGGTGCAGGTCACCTCGCCCTCTGCCAGCCGGGTTCCGGCATGAAAAACCTTGCCCGGCAGCGCAGCTGCCTGGTCGAGGCCTGCGATGCGGGCCCCTTTGCGCGGTGCATCCGGGTAGCCGCCCGCCGCGATGACCACCCCCACTGCCGCCCGTTGATCCCAGCGAGCGTCCACCTGATCGAGTCGCCCGTCGAGGGCAGCCTCGCACAGCTCCACGAGGTCGGATTTGAGCCTGGTCACGACCGGTTGAGTCTCGGGATCGCCGAATCGGCAATTGAATTCGAGGACGTTGGGGGTTCCGTCCGGGGCGATCATCAGCCCGGCATACAAAAACCCGGTGTAGGGCGTGCCCTCGGCAGCGAGGCCCTCGACCGTGGGTACGATGACCTCGCGCATGATGCGCTCGTGCGCCGCCGCATCGACGACCGGCGCCGGCGAGTAGGCGCCCATGCCCCCCGTGTTGGGGCCGAGGTCCGCATCGCGCAGTCGCTTGTGGTCCTGCGAAGTGGCCAGCGGCAGGATGTGCCGCCCGTCGACCATGACGATGAAGCTCGCTTCCTCGCCTGCCAGGAACTCCTCGATGACGACCGTCTCGCCGGCCGTGCCGAAGGCGCCGGTGAACATGCCCTCGGCGGCGGCGATGGCTTCCTCTGCGGAGGTGGCGATGATCACGCCCTTGCCGGAAGCGAGCCCGTCAGCCTTCACCACCATCGGGCTGCGCTGGGCGCGTACCCAGTCGGGGTCGAAATCCTGGTGGGTGAAGCGCGCGTAGCGCGCTGTGGGGATGCCGTGTCGGTCCAGGAAGGCCTTGGTGAAGGCCTTGCTGGCCTCGAGTCGCGCGGCAGCGCGGGACGGCCCGAAACAGCGACGGCCGGCAGCCTGGAACGCATCCACGATGCCAGCGACCAGCGGCGCCTCCGGGCCGATGAGGGTGAGGCCCACGTCCTCGGCCTCGGCCAGGCGAAGCAGGCCGGTGATGTCCTCGGCTTCGACGGGGACGTTGCGGCAGCCCGGTTCCAGTGCCGTCCCGGCATTGCCGGGAGCCACCAGCACCTCGCTGACCCGGGCTGAAGCGGCCAGTTTCCAGGCCAGGGCATGCTCGCGTCCACCGCCGCCGACCACCAGGACCTTCATGCCGGCTTCAATGCCTGAAGTGGCGCATGCCGGTCAGGACCATGGCCATGCCGTGTTCATCAGCCGCCGCGATGACCTCCGCATCCCGCATGGAACCGCCGGGCTGGATGACGGCACGGATCCCGTAGCCCGCTGCCACGTCGAGCCCGTCGCGAAAGGGGAAGAAGGCGTCGGAGGCCATGACCGCACCCTTCACCTCGAGGCCCTCTTCGGCAGCCTTCATGGCGGCGATGCGGCTCGAGACCACCCGGCTCATCTGGCCGGCGCCGATGCCGATGGTCATGCCGCTGCGGGCGTAAACGATGGCGTTCGACTTCACGTACTTGCACACCCGCCAGGCAAACAGCAGGTCGGCCATCTCCTGCTCATCCGGGACCCGGGCTGACACCACCCTGAGGTCCCGCGCTGTCACCTCGCCGGTATCGGGCGTCTGCACCAGCAGTCCGCCCCGCACGCTGCGCAGTTCCACGGCCGCTGCGGTGGCGGGAGCCAGCAGGCCGGTTTCCAGCACCCGGATGTTCGGCTTTCCGGCCAGCACCCCGCGCGCCTCGGTGCTTACCGCGGGGCAGGCGATGACTTCCACGAACTGCCGCTCCAGGATGGCGGCCGCCGTCGTGGCGTCGAGTTCGCGGTTGAAGGCGATGATCCCGCCGAAGGCGGAAGTCGGGTCCGTGCGATAGGCGAGGTCATAGGCTGCCCGCGCGTCCGAGGCGATCGCCACTCCGCAGGGGTTGGCATGCTTGACGATGACGCAGCCCGGCTCGGCGAATTGCCGCACGCACTCGAGTGCGGTGTCGGCGTCGGCGATGTTGTTGTAGGAGAGCTCCTTGCCCTGCAGCTGGCTCGCCCTGGCGATGCTGGCCCCGCTCGCTCCGGAGGTCAGGTAAAAGGCGGCGGATTGATGGGGATTTTCACCGTAGCGCAGGGTGTCGCGGCGCTGCGCGCCCACCACCAGCGTAGCGGGGAAGTGGCCGACGTCGCCGGCGAGATAGGCCGCCACCGCCGCATCGTAGCCTGCGGTATGGGCGTAGGCCTTGGTCGCCAGCCTGCGGCGGGTGTCGAAGCCCAGGCCCCCGGTGCGGCCGATCTCTTCCAGCACGGGGGCATAGTCGACCGGGTCGACCAGGACGGCCACGTGGGCATGGTTCTTGGCGGCTGCCCTCAGCATGGCCGGGCCACCGATGTCGATGTTTTCGATGGCGTCCTCGTCCGAGCAACCGGGCCGGGCGATGGTCGAGGCAAAGGGGTAGAGGTTCACCACCAGGAGGTCGATGGGCTCGATGCCGTGTTCGTGCATGACGGCGTCGTCCAGGCCGCGCCGGCCGAGCAAGCCGCCGTGGATTTTTGGGTGCAGGGTCTTGACCCGCCCGTCCATGATCTCGGGAAAGCCCGTGTAGGAGGCCACCTCCCGGACGGCCAGCCCCGCCTCCGTCAGCAGGCGTGCAGTGCCCCCGGTGGACAACAGCTCGACGCCCATCGAGGCCAGTTGCCTGGCCAGTTCCGCGACGCCCGACTTGTCGGACACGCTGACCAGCGCCCGGCGCACGGCGACGGTCATGCGCGGGGTGCCATCCCGTATTCGCGCAGCTTCCGGCGTAACGTGGCGCGGTTGATGCCGAGGATGGTCGCCGCCTGGCTCTGGTTGCCGCCTGCATAATCAAGCACGGACCGGAACAAGGGCACCTCGACTTCCCGCATGACCATCTCGTAGAGGCGGCCCGGTGGATGACCGCCGAGGGCCCCGAAGTAGGCGCTGAGGGCCTGTTCGGTGTGGCTGCTGAGTGGCAGCTGGGGAGGAGCCTTCCCGTCGCCGTTGATCCCGGTCTTGCCGTTGTGCCCTGTCATGTTTTTCCCTCAGGCGGCCCGCTCCCGGCGTTGGCCGGGCGGCGCGAACAAGTCCCCTGCCAGCACCCTTTGCTCCATGGCGTCTTCCGTCGAAGACAATGCCCGTGGCAGGCGGTCTCCGAGGCCGAGCTGCCGGGCGTACCAGGTCAGGTGCTTGCGTGCGATTCTGACGCCCTGCGACGGCCCGTGAAAGGCGTGCAGATCGTCCAGATGCCTGAAAATGATATCACGAACCCTCCCGCGATCCGGGATCGCGGGTGCCTCGGTGAGGCCCAGGGCGGCGTTGATCTCGGCGAAGACCCAGGGCCGCCCACAGGCGCCGCGACCGATCATCAGCCCCGCTGCGCCGGTGTGGGCCAGGACGGCCTGCGCGCGCTCGCCGTCGAGGATGTCCCCGTTCGCAAAGACGGGAATCGAGACTGCCCGCACCACCTCGGCGATGGTGTCGTATTCGGCGTTGCCCTGGTACATGTCCTCGCGGGTTCGACCGTGTACGGCCAGGCCCATGACGCCCACGTCCTCGGCCATCCGTGCGATGTCGAGGGCATTGCGGTGCCGGGAGTCCCAGCCCGTTCGCATTTTGAGGGTGACCGGGACGCCTGCCGCGGCCACCACGGCCTCGAGGATGCTGCGTACCAGCTCCGGCTCGCGCATCAGGGCCGATCCGGCCGCGCGATTGCAGACCTTCTTGGCCGGGCAGCCGAGGTTGATGTCGATGATCTGGGCCCCGAGCTCGGCGTTCAGGGCGGCGGCCTCTGCCATCCTCGCAGGCTCACTGCCCGCGATCTGCACCACCCGCGGTTCGGGTTCGCCCTCGTGATCCATGCGCCGGCGAGATTTTTCGCTGTGCCAGAGTCGCGTGTCCGAGGTCAGCATCTCCGAGGCGGCCAGTCCCGCGCCCAGTTCCCGGCACAGGATGCGAAACGGGCGGTCGGTGACGCCGGCCATGGGCGCCAGCACCACCGGCGAGGGCAGCTCGAAACCGGCCAGCTTCACCCTGCCTCCCCCTCGCTGGCGCAGCTGAGCAGGCCGTTCGACCTGACGCAGGCATCGATCACGAAACCGACCGCATCGCTGCCCGGGTCCTGGAACAGCACTTCAACGTCGACCCGCTGACCGGGTTCGAGCGTGTCAGGCGGCCGGCCGTTACCCGCCCGGTACTCGCCAGGCTCCACGTCGCGGCCGGCAATCAGCGCGCCGAAGCGGTCCTCCACGACCAGCCTGAGGATCGGGCTGGGCCGGGCGGTCCGGTCCCGGTTCACGATCGCGGCCCGCAGCCTGATGCGACCGGAGCCGCCGAGTTCCCCGGTCGCGCCCAGCTGCCTGACCTCGTATACGGTGGGGTCCGCCAACCGCTCGGGCCCCTCGAGTCCTGCGAGCGCCTTGAGCGGCTCCTGCCAGTGGAGGCCGGCCTGCAGCGCCAGACCGACGGCCAGGGCCAGCACCAGCAGCCATGCCCTGAGGCTCGAGCGTCGGCTGTCTACGGCCGGTTCCAACAGGAAGTCGTCGCCGGTGATGGGTTCCAGGGAGGCCGGTGGCGGCTCGGGTGGCGGAAGATCGAGGTCGAAAGCCTCCGAGCAGACACCGCAGCGCACCCGACCCGATCCCGTTTGCAGCAGGGAGTCGGGCACCCGGAACCGGGTCTGGCAGTGCGGGCAGGTGCTCAGCATGGCACCAGGGTGGCAGGGTTGCCGGTGCGCGTACCCTCGAGCAGGACCCAGCCCTCGCGCGTCACGGGCGGTTTCATCTGGAAATGCTTCGCGTAGGCGCGGGCCACCGCCGGCGCCTGGTCCAGCAGCAGTCCGGACAGGACGACCCGCCCGCCTGGCTTCACCAAGCTGCCCAGCACGTCGGCCAGTTCCACGAGGGGGCCGGCCAGGATGTTGGCCAGTACGACGTCATAATGCCGTCCGGCGGCATGCTCGGGCGGGCCTGCCTCCAGTCGCTCCGTCAGCTGGTTGCGTTCGGCGTTCTGGCCGGTCGCGAGCAGCGCCTGCGGGTCGATGTCCACTGCAAGGGCGTGACTCGCGCCCAGGGCGAGCGCGGCCAGCGCCAGGATGCCCGAGCCACAGCCGTAATCCAGCACCCTGGTTTCAGCCAGCGCGGAGCCGTCCAGCCACTCCAGGCACAGCGCAGTGGTGGGGTGCGTCCCGGTACCGAAGGCGAGCCCCGGATCCAGTTCCAGCACCACTGCACCGGGGGCCTCCAGGGGCTGTCCGCCCGGACGGATCCATAGCCTCTGCCCGAACTGCATGGGACGGAAATCGCTGAGCCACTCGCGCTCCCACGCACGGTCGTCCAGCAGGTCGTGACTCACCGCACCTTCATGCAGGTCGAGGGCGAGAGTCAGGGCGGCGGACAGGGCAGGCCCCGATGAGCCGGGTGCGAACAGCGCGCTCAGCCGGACGGACTCCCACAGGGGGGTCTGCCCGGGGGCTGGCTCGAGCACCGGGTCGTCTGCGCCGTCGCTCAAGGTGACCGACAGGGCCCCCGCCGCAAAGCATGCTTCCTCGGCGGCGGCCGGGTCCTGGCGGCCGAGTTCGATGTGGACGCGAAGGTAAGAATCGCCGACCATCGGCCTCACTTCAGGCCGAGGCGTCGCTCCAGGTAGTGAATGTCCAAGCCACCCTGCCGGAAGGCAGCGTGGTTGAAGATCTCCTGATGCAGCGGCGTGTTGGTCTTGATGCCCTCGACGACCATCTCGGACAGCGCGTTGCGCATGCGCGCGATGGCGGTCTCGCGGGTATCGCCGTGGGCGATGACCTTGGCGACCAGGGAATCGTAGAAGGGTGGTACGTTGTAGCCGCTGTAGAGGTGGCTGTCGACGCGGATCCCGGGGCCGCCCGGCGCATGCCAAAGCCGAACCGGCCCCGGCGAGGGTGCGAAGCTCTTCGGATCCTCGGCGTTGATCCGGCACTCGATGGCGTGACCCGTCATGCGCACCTCACCCTGGGTGAAGGGCAGGCGCTCTCCCGCCGCCACCTGCAGCTGCAGCTTGACGATGTCCAGCCCGGTGACCAGCTCCGTCACGGGATGCTCGACCTGGACGCGCGTGTTCATCTCGATGAAGTAGAACTCGCCGTCCTGGTAGAGGAACTCGAGCGTCCCGGCGCTGCGGTATCCGACCGCGGAACAGGCGCCACAAACCCGCTCGCTCATCTGCTGGCGCTGCTGGTCGGTGATACCCGGTGCGGGCGCCTCCTCGATGATCTTCTGCCGCCGCCGCTGCAGGGAGCAGTCGCGCTCGCCGAGCGAGACCACGTTGCCATGGTGGTCGCCGATTACCTGGAATTCGATGTGGCGCGGCTTCTCGAGGAATTTCTCGAGGTAGACCATGCCGTTGCCGAAGGCCGCAATCGCCTCGGCGCGGGCCACGTTGATGGCGTTCAGCAGGGTGGCTTCACTGTGCACCACCCGCATGCCGCGACCTCCGCCGCCGCCCGAGGCCTTGATGATCACCGGGTAGCCCACTTCCCGGGCCAGCCTGAAGCACTCGTCGTGGTCCTCCGGTAGCGGCCCGTCCGAGCCCGGGACGCAGGGCACGCCATGTTCCTTCATGACCCTGATGGCGGAGACCTTGTCGCCCATCAGGCGGATGGTCTCGCTGCGCGGCCCGACGAACAGAAACCCGCTCTGCTCGACCCGTTCAGCGAAATCGGCATTCTCGGACAGGAAGCCGTAGCCGGGATGGATGGCGACCGAATCGGTGACCTCGGCGGCGCTGATGATGGCCGGCATGTTGAGGTAGCTGTCCTTGGAGGCGGCCGGGCCGATGCAGACCGTCTCGTCTGCCAGCAGCACATGCTTCAGGGCCTGGTCGGCCGTGGAGTGCACTGCAACCGTCTTGATGCCGAGCTCCCGACACGCCCGCAGGATACGCAGGGCGATTTCGCCGCGGTTGGCGATGACGACCTTGTCCAGCATGGTCACTCGATCACGAACAGGATCTGGCCGAACTCGACCGGCTCGCCGTTCCTGGCGAGGACCGACACGACCCGGCCGTCCTTCTCGGACTCGATCTGGTTCATCATCTTCATGGCCTCGATGATGCACAGGACCTGGCCGACCTTGATTTCATCGCCTACCTGGATGAAGGGCTTGGCGCCCGGCGCCGGGGCCGAATAGAAGGTGCCGACCATGGGCGCCGTGATGGTCTTTTCGGCAGCAGGCGCCGCCGGGGCGGCTACCGGCGCAGGCGGGGCGGCTACCGGGGCCGCCTGGTGCGCGACCGGCATGGGGGCGGGCATGGCGGCAGCCTGCATGACCGTCATACCCTGGGGGTGGCGGCTGATGCGTACCGATTCCTCTCCCTCGGAAATCTCGATCTCGGAGATGCCCGACTCTTCCAGCAGCTCGATGAGCTTCTTGACCTTGCGTATGTCCATGTGACCTCAGGGCCTGTGATGTGGCGCTGCCCGCAGCCTGCCGAGCGCCGCCTGCAGCGCGAGGGAGTAGCCCTCGGCGCCGAGGCCGACGATGGAGCCTGCAGCCAGATCGGAAAAATAGGAGTGATGCCTGAACGCCTCGCGGGCGTGGATGTTGCTCAGGTGTACCTCGATGAAGGGCACCGCGGCGGCGGCCACCGCATCGCGCAGGGCGATGCTGGTATGGGTAAAGGCACCGGGATTCAGGATCAGGAAGTCTACCGGCGCTTCGAGCAGGGCCTGGATTCGCTCGACCAGCACGTGTTCCGCGTTGCTTTGCAGCATTTCGAGACCGATGCCCGCGGCGCGGGCCTGCTCCTCGAGTTGGCGCCCGATCTCGGCCAGGGTCTGCTGGCCGTAGGTCTCAGGCTCCCGTCGGCCCAGCAGGTTGAGGTTGGGCCCGTTCAGCACCAGGATTTTCTGCATATGACCCCGGTCGACCGCCGCCCAGCAGCCGTCGAACCCTCCCCGAACTTCCAGTTGCACGCCATTCAACCCCAGTCGGGGTGGTTTGTCCAGTTAGGGGCGATTTCGGGGACGTTACCCCCAGATCAACGGAAGATGGGTGCAGATCTAGGATGCGGCTTTGGCTGCGGCGGGCTTGTGGTCACGGATCCACTGCCTGGCCGAGGCAAGGTCCTTGCGTCCTGCCTCCACGTCTTCCACCGCGCCGAGGATGACCTCGGCCTGTTCGCGGTGCAATTCACCGACGTGCAGGGTCACGATCCGGCCCTGGCTGTCGGTGAACACGGTGAAAGGAAATCCGAGGCCCGGCATGCCGAAACTCCGGGCGGCCTCCATGCCATCTTCCTCGCCGATCAGCACCGGGTAGTCGACCTCGGTGCGCTGCAGGTAGTCCAGCACGTCGTCGCGGAAATCGACTGCCACGCCCACGACCTCGAAGTCCCGGTCGAGGTACTCCGCGCGCAGGGCATTGAGCAGCGGGATCTCACGCCGGCAAGGCGGGCACCAAGTTGCCCAGAAATTGATCATCAGCGGTCGCCCGTCCCACTCGCTGATCGACCGGGGGACGCCTGCCACGTCGTCGAGCGTGAATTCCGGCCGCCTTTCAGGGATCGAGGCATCGGCCGCTGCCTGTACCGGGGCCGCTGGATCCCGCTGGGCAAGCCAGTAACCTGCCCCAAGGCCGATGAAGGCCAGCAGTGCATAGGCCACCCAGCGCCCCGACGGACTCAGGCGATGCACTCTTGCCCCAGCCGCTCGAGGTGTTCGCGAAAGCGTTCCGGCGGGACGAAGCCGACCAACCGGAAGTTCCGGCACTCACCCGCCCCCGCGGGGAAGAACGCGGTGGTGGGCGGGCCGAAGATCCCGAAGCGCTTCAACAGGGCCTGGTCGTCGACGCTGTTGGCGGTGACGTCGGCCTTCAGCAGGGTGAAACCCTGGAGCGCCGTGCGCACGTCCAGATCGGCAAAGGTGTACTTGTCCATTTCCTTGCAGGAGACGCACCAATCGGCATAGAAGTCGACCAGCACGGGCGAGTCGGCGGCCGCCAACTCGCGGTCGAGGTCGCCGACCGACCGGATGGGACGGAACTCCAGGGTCGGGCCGGCCGGCTCGCCGCCTCCGCGGGTCAGGGCGGTGAGGGGCCGCAGCGGGTCCGAGCCCCCAGCGGCAGCACCGACCAGCAGGATCACCCCGTAGATCATGCTGAACAGTCCCACTCCGCGTGCCACGATGGAGTGGCCGGCAGGGGAGCGCCAATCCGGCCGGTGGAAGCCGCCGAAGTAGTAGCCGGCCACGAAGGCCAGCAGCGCCCAGAGTGCCACCACCACCGGGCCTGGCAGGATTCGTTCCAGCATCCAGACGGCCACGCCCAGGAAGGCCACGCCGAACAGTGCCTTGACCGTTTCCATCCAGGGCCCGGCCTTGGGCAGCAGCTTGCCTTCGGCGACGCCCACCAGCAGCAGGGGTGCGCCCATGCCGAGCGAGAGCGCGAACAGCGCCAGCGCGCCACGGGCCACGTCGCCCGTCTGCCCGATCACGGCCAGCGCGGCCACCAGGGGGGGCGCTACGCAGGCGGTCACTACCAGCGCCGACAGTGCGCCCATGACCAGCGTGCCGACCAGGGTGCCGGCCCGCTGGCGGTTGGAGGCCATGTGCAGGCGGGATTGCAGGCGCGAGGGCAGTTGCAGGTCGTAGAGCCCGAACATGGACAGCGCGAGGGCCACGAACAGCAGGGCGAACAGCACCAGGATCCAGGGCTGCTGGAAGAACGCCTGGGCCTGCTGTCCCGCCGCGGCAAATGTGGCGCCGGCGATGGTGTAGGTCACGGACATGCCCAGCACGTAAGTGGCCGACAGGAGCAGGGCGCGCCGGGTGGTCACCTGCTTGCCCTCGCCGGCGATGATGCCGGACAGGATGGGGATCATGGGCAGCACGCAGGGCGTGAACGCCAGCAGCAGGCCGAAGCCGAAAAAACTCGCCATGACGGCGAGCAGCGGGCCACCGGCCACCAGGCTGGCCAGCCGGTCCTGCTCGGCCACGGTGCCTGACCCGCCGCCGCTTGCACCCTCGGTCCCCGCCAGTGCCGCCGGCGCGCCCGGGGGCGGGAGGTCCACGCTGACTGTGGTGGTGGTGGGCGGGTAGCAGAGGCCGGCGTCCGCGCAGCCCTGGTAGGACACCTTGAGCACCATGGTGCCGGATTCCGGGCGGGCCAGCACCGGCACCCGTGCGAGCAGGCGGTCGTAAAAGACCTCGACCTCGCCGAAGAACTCGTCGGTCTTGCGTTCGCCGACGGGCATGGCGGGCTCGCCCAGTTCCAGCCCGGGCGTCTCTGGCTTCGCGCCGACGCGGTGCCGATACAGGTAGTAGCCGGGCTCGATGCTCCAGTCGAGCACCACGGTCTCGCCCCCGTCAGGGTAGGCCATCAGGCGAAAGGCCACTTCAGGCGGCAGGAATTCCGGGTCCTGACCGGCCTTGCCGAGGAGGCCCTGGGCCTGGGTAGACCCTGCGAACAGGCCCCCGAGCAGGGTCATCAGGATCAACCAACGGCGCATGTGTCACCTCGTCGAAACGGCGGTCTGTCAGACCGGCGGGATGGCGTGCCGGTTCCGGCCGTCATCAACCCTATGAAAAAGATGGAGAATTTTAACCGTTTGCAGCGGCGCTTGAAATAGCCGCGCCCGCCCCTATTATTAGCAGCCACCGAGGGCGAGTGCTAACAGCGCCCTGCCGGTGCCCCCTGATGGGGGTCTAACCCGTTTTTGTCATGTTCAAGGAGTGTTGTTCCATGAAGATTCGTCCGCTTCATGACCGCGTGATCGTCAAGCGCGAAGAAGAAGAGCGCAAGTCGCCCGGCGGCATCGTGATCCCAGACACCGCGACCGAGAAACCCATCCGCGGCAAGATCGTCGCGGTCGGCAAGGGCAAGATCCTGGAGTCGGGGTCTGTACGTCCGCTCGACGTCAAGGTCGGCGACAAGATCCTGTTCGGCAAGTACAGCGGCACCGAGGTCAAGGTCGACGGCGATGAACTCC
>JAUMBX010000092.1:0-23176 GCA_032119515.1 Steroidobacteraceae bacterium
GGTCACCTCGAGCGGGCCCACCCAGGCCGAGGCCCCCGCAGAATTCGCGGCCCTGAGGCGATAGCGATAGGTGGTGCTGGCAGCGACGGACTGGTCGGTCCAGACCGTCAGGTTGGCGCCTGGCGTCGCGGCCGGCGCCCAGGCGCCGGGCAGTCCGTTGATCACCGTCGCCCGCTCGATCTCGAAGCGCTGCTCGTTGTCCGAGAGATCGGACCAGCCGAGGGTGACGCGCCCGGCTTCCACCACGCCCGCGGCAAAACTACCCGGCGCGGCCGGCGGCTCGGTAGGTGTGCCGCTACGCATCTCTGCGGCCACGGCGGCCAGCAGGGGATGGCTGCCATTGGCAAGGCGATCGTGGCTGATCTCCCAGATCATCGCCCCGCGCAGCTGCTGGTCCAGCGCGTAGCGGGCCTTGAGGGTGACCGACTGCTCATCGTCGTAGGTCACGAACTGGTTGGCGCTGGTGTTGGAGCGATACGGTACCGCAGCAGTAGAGTCCCACAGCACCTGGTCGCCACTGCGGGCGAGCACGTCACGATAGGCGATGTCAGAAACTCCGGAGTAGCTCGAGTAGGCGGACGTGGCTCCGTTGAATACCCTGCCGTAAAACGGGATGCCCGCCACGATCTTGTCGCCCGCCACGCCCCGCTGGCCCATCAGGTAACCGGAGATGGACGAATGGATGGAACCCGCCGCATCGGGATCGCGCGCGTCGGGCCACAGCGGGGCATTGTGCCCGGTGTGGGCGGACCAGCCTCCGTGGTAGTCGTAGGTCATGGCACCGAACCAGTCCACGTAGGCAGAGAGCGTGGCAAAGTCGATCCACTGCCCGTAATAAGGATTCGGGTTGACCGCCATGGTGAGCAGCAGGTCGTGGCCGTTGGCCTGCCAGTGCTGACGAAGCTCGCGGACCAGCGTGTTCAGGTGGGTCCGCTCGGTGGAGCTCTGCGGGAACTCCCAGTCGAGGTCCACCCCGTCGTAGCCATGGGCCAGTACGAACTGGGTGACGTTCTGGATGAAGTTGGCTCGGGCCGTCGAGTTGGCCGCCATGCTGGGAAAAGCGCTAGAACGGGTATACCCGCCGATGGCAACCAGCACCTTCACGCCCGCGGCATGGGCGGCAGCACTCGGGTTGCTCGGCAGGAAATAGCTTTCGTACTGCAGGTTGCCGGAGGTGTCCGGCCAGATGAAGGCGTGCGCCAGATGGGTGACGTTCTGGAACGGGATCGCACTGGGCGCCAGCGTCCACTGGGTCCAGTCGGCGTAGTAGCCCAGCACCACGGGCTCGGCGGCCGTCGAGCGCAGGGGCAGGGCAAAAAACAGCAGGCTGGCGAGGGCCGCGACCAGCGCGGCGGGCGAGCGGGTGATTTTCATGCCGGCGAGTATGGCGAGGCCTGTACCCGCCGGCAGCAGGATATTTACTTATCTCAAAAGGCGTTGATGCCAGTGAGCTCCCGACCGACCGTCAGCTGGTGAACCGTCTCCGTGCCTTCGTAGGTGATCACGCTCTCGAGGTTCAGGGCATGGCGGATGGGCACGTACTCGGCGCTGATGCCGGAACCACCGAGGATGTCGCGGGCATCGCGGGCCACATCGAGGGCCATGCGGCAATTGTTCCACTTGGCCACTGAGACCTGGGTGGGCGCCATGCGCCCGGCATCCTTGAGCCTGCCCAGCTGAAGGGAGAGCAGCTGGGCAGTAGTGATGCCACGGGCCATGTCGGCCATGCGGATCTGGATGGTCTGGGTGGCCGCCAGCGGGCGGCCGAACATCACCCGGTCCGAGGTGTAGTCCAGTACCTGCCTCAGGCAGGCCTGGGCAGCGCCGATCACGCCCCAGGTGATGCCGTAGCGCGCCTGGGTAAGGCAGGACAGCGGACCCTTCAGGCCCACCACGCCCGGTAGCACGTTTTCTTCCGGCACCACCACGTCCTGCAGGAAGATGGAACCGGTCGCCGAGGCTCGCAGGCTGAACTTGCGCTCAATCTCGGGCGTCTCGAAGCCCGGCGTGCCGCGCTCGATGATGAAGCCGCGGATGCCCTCCTCGGTCATCGCCCAGAGTACGCAGAGGTCGGCGATCGGGGCGTTGGTGATCCACATCTTGGCGCCATTCAGCACCCAGTCCCCGCCCCGCTTCCTGGCGTGGGTCTTCATGTTGGCGGGATCCGACCCACCGTGTGGCTCGGTCAGGCCGAAACAACCAATCCACTCGCCACGCGCCATGCGGGGCAGATACTTCTGCTTCTGGGCCTCGCTGCCGAAGGCGTGGATCGGGTACATGCACAGCGAGGACTGCACCGAGACGAAACTGCGTATGCCCGAATCGCCGCGCTCCAGCTCCTGGCAGATCAAGCCATAGGACACGGCATTGAGGCCGGCGCAGTCGTAGCCCTCCAGCGAGGACCCCAGCAGACCCAGTGCGGCCAGTTCGGGCACCAGCTCACGAGGGAAGGTATGGTCCTCGAAATGCCCCTGGATGATCGGCAGGACGCGCTCGTTCACCAGCCGGGCGACCGAGTCCTGGACCATGCGTTCGTCGTCCGAGAGCAGGGACCGAACGTCGTAGAGATCCAGGGGATCGAGTGAATGTTTCATGATGAACCGCTCGCAGCGCCATAGCCTGTGCCGATGGACGTTATTCTGCCACAGGCCGCGAAGCTCGCCGGGCTCAGACGAAGGTCACCCCACGACTGAAGGGCATCTCCCGCAGGCGCTGGCGGGTGGCCGCGAAGATGGCGTTGGCCAGTGCCGGGGCCGCCGGTGGCACCGGCGGTTCGCCAATGCCGCGGACGCGTGGGCCGTTCTCCAGGCCGCGCACGACCAGCTCGGGACACTGATACAGGCGCAAGCCGGCGTGGGCGTGGAAATTACCCTGCTGCGGCATGCCGTCCGCATAGGTGATCTCGCAGTTCATGGCATGCCCCAGGCCCCAGATGATGCCGCCCTTGAACAGGTTGTCGAAGTTGACCGGGTCGACCACCCTGCCCACCTCTGCCGTGGCGAATACCCGGTCGATGCGGATGCCCGACCCGGTGTCGGTGACCTCGACCACCTCGGCCACGCGCACCCCGAAAGACTCGACGAAGGCCACTCCTCGGCCGCGCCCTGGGCCGAGCGGGGAGCCCCAGCCCGAGAGTTCACCGACCGCCTCGAGCACCTGACGGGACAGCGGGTCGTTGCACAACCGCAGGCGCTCCTCCAGCGGATCCGCCCCGGCCGCATGGATCAGTTCGTCCAGGAAGGTCTCGGCAAAGAACCCACCGGTGGAGGCCCCCACGGCGCGCCAGGACGAGGTCGGAGCCAACTCGGGTACCCGATATCCGGACACCCGGAAATGCGGGATGGCGTAGGGCAGGTTCCACACGCCCGCGACGATCTGGCCGTCCGGGCCCGGGATCGACTGGCCCAGCCGGCCCATCTGCGAGGAGGAGGAGGAGACCGTGGCGATGGACAGGTCGAGGGCCTGCACCCTGCCCTGCTCCACCCTGCCGCGCCCGCGCGCCATGCCGATCTGGCGGGGGTAGTCCTGGGCGAAGTCTTCCTCGCGGGTGTAGGTGAGCTTGACCGGCGTCCCGCGCCGGCGGTTGGCGATCTCGGCACACAGCGTGACGTTGTCGAACTCGAGCCGGTGACCGAAGCTGCCGCCCATGAACTGGTTGTGGAAGCGCACCTGCTCCGGTTCATGGCCCGTGATGGCCGCGACTTTCTGCTGCAAAAAGCGCGGCAGCTGGTGCCCCACCCAGACCTCGACGCCGTCGGCGTCGACCCGAACGATCGCAGACAGTGGCTCGAGGGGCTGATGCGCCACGTAGGGCGCGCGGTACTCGGCCTCGAGCACCTCGCCGGCGCCCATCTCGGTGACCACGTCGCCCTCGTCGCGCCAGACCTTGTCCAGGCGCTCCTCGGTGAAGGACGCGGCAACCGCTTCCCAGTGCCCGGCCTGCTCGGCCGGGTAGAGGCTGGGTCCCCATTCACAGTCCACCGCAGCCACGGCCTGGAAGGCGTTCCAGGTATGGTCAGCGATGACCGCCACCCCGCGAGTGACCGGCAGGACCTCGATCACGCCGGGCATGGCCAGCGCACGTGCGCCATCGAAACCGAGCAGCTCGCCGCGGCGCGGGTTGACCCTGACCGCCGCGTGCACCATGCCCTCGACGGCGAGGTCGATGCCGTAGCGCTGCTGGCCAGTCGACTTGGCGAGCATGTCGAGGCGCTGCATCGGCTTGCCGATCAGGCGCCACTGGTCAGGCTCACGCAGCAATACGTCCTGGACGGGTTCGAGGCCGGCCGCTGCGGCCGCCAGCGCCGTATAGGGGATCTCCTCGCCGTCCGGCAGGATCACGGATCCGCCACGCGTAGCGAGTTCTGCCACCGGGACCCCGCGCTGGCGCGACGCCGCCAGCTTGAGCGTCTCGCGGGCGGTGGCACCGGCCTCGCGGAGTTTCACCCAGCTGTCGGCCACCGAGCTCGAGCCACCGGTGAGCTGCATGCCCATCAGCTTGAACACGGAATTCATCAGCCCGCGGGTAGCGTTGGCTGCCAACCCCTCGTCGCTGGAGAGGAAGGGCACGTCGATGCTGCCCGCAGCGATGTTCCAGTAGGCGGGTGAGGGCTCGCCGAAATCGATCTCGAACTGGCCGAACTCGAGGTCCAGCTCCTCGGCGATCAGGGCCGCCTGCATGGAGGCCACACCCTGGCCGAGATCGGCGTGGGGCACGATCAGGGTGATGGCCTCGCCCGTCACCTTCACCCAGGGGTTGAAGCTGGCCTCGCCCTCGGCCAGGTCGTCGAGCAAGGGATTGGGATAGGGCCGCCTGACCATCCAGGTGCCGAAGGCCACGCCGCCGGCGATGGCCACCGAACCCACCAGCAGGGTGCGCCGGGTGATCCGACCGAGGCGGCTCACCGCCCCTGCTCCCTGAGCTTGGCGGCCGCAGAGCGGACCGCCGACCGGATACGCGGATAGGTGCCGCAGCGACACAGGTTGCCGGACATCGCCATGTCGATCTGCGCATCGGTCGGATCCGGATTACCTGCCAGGAGTGCCGCGGCCTGCATCATCTGACCAGACTGGCAGTAGCCGCATTGGGCTACCTGGTGCTCCATCCAGGCTTCCTGCACCGGATGCAGCGTGCCAGGCCCGGCGAGGCCCTCGACGGTGGTCACCTCGCCGGTGAGGCTCCCGACGGGGAGTTGGCAGGCACGGACGGCCACGCCATCCACGTGCACGGTGCACGCGCCGCACAGGGCAGCGCCGCAGCCAAACTTGGTACCGGTGAGGCCCAGCAGGTCACGCAGGACCCACAGCAGCGGCATGGCCGCCGGCGCCTCGACCTCGTGGAGCACGCCGTTGATCTTGATCTGCATGACGCAAAGTGTACGCATTCAGGGGACAATGCGGCATGGGGCCTTCCACCTGGAGCTGGCAACTACCCGACGGCACCACCAGCAACGACTGGGAGTCCTGGAGCCGGCGCCTGTACGCCATCGCGGCACGGCGTGGACTCGAGCTGCGGCGCCTCGGACGGGTCGACGCAGATCCGCTGCTGTGGATCGCCCCCGGCGCTGGCGGCGATGCGCGCCCACGGCGCCTGATCGCCAGTGGCTTCCACGGCGAAGAGCCGGCCGGGCCCTGGGGCGTGCTGGCTTTCCTGGAAACCGTCAGCGACGAGCTGCTGGCCACCTGCGCGCTGACCCTGCTGCCCTTGGTGAACGTCAGCGGCTTCCGGGCAGGGCGCCGCCTGAACGATCACGGCGAGAATCCCAACCGCGGCTACCTGCCAGGCGCCGAGGCGCCCTCACGCGAAGGACTGCTGCTCATGGAGCACGCGGGCCTGCTGGGGCAAGCGGCGCGTGACGGCCTGCTCAGTTGCCACGAAGACGTCCTGCTGGAGCACGGCTACCTCTATGCCAACGAGCACGGCGAGCGGCCAGGCGCCTGGGCCGAACGACTGCTGGCGACCAACGCGGGCTTCTTTCCGGTCCATCCCGACGGCGAGGTGGATGGCTGCACGGTGCGCGGTGGCATCGTGTTCAACCATGCGGACACCTCCTTCGAGTCCTGGCTGTTCGAGCGCGGCGCCTCGCACACGGCCTGCGTGGAAACGCCGGGACAGGCGGACTTCATGCAGCGCGTGGCAGCGCAGGCGGCGATGATGCGCGCGTTCCTGATGGGGTAACCTGTCGGGCGTGAGTGACCATCCGGCCTGGCACGACGAAAGGGATATCGAGCACCGGTTGCTCGCGCGGCAACCCGACCCCTCCCTCGACGAGCTGTTCGGCCCCGCCCTGCACGCCGAGCTGCGCGAGCTGGCCCGCGCCGCCCGCCGACCGCGCGGCGGACCAAGGGTCCTGATCCTGCCCGGGATCATGGGCTCCACGCTCGGCCTGCGCGGCGAGCAGGGCGACGACATCAAATGGTTCGATCCGGTGGAGGTGGCACTCGGCCGGCTCACCGACCTGTCGCTGCCCTCCAGCCTGCCGATCGAGCCCCTCGGCGTGCTGCTGTTCGCCTACCTGCGACTCAAGCTGTCGCTGCGCGCCGCGGGCTTCGAGGCCGACTTTCATCCGTACGACTGGCGCCTCAGCGTGCACGACAGCGGGCTCGAGCTGGCCCGACGCATCGACGCCGAGCCGCGTCGCCGCGTACTGCTGGTGGCCCACAGCATGGGGGGCCTGGTAGCGCGCGCCGCCCTGGCCCACAGGGGCGCGGAACGCATCGAACGCGTGGTGCAGCTGGGCACGCCCAACCGGGGCGCCTTTGCGGCGGTCCAGGCGCTGCGCGGCAGCTATCCGCTGGTCCGTCGCCTGGCACTGCTGGACCTGCGCCATGACGCGCGCCAGCTGGCCCGCAAGCTGTTGTGCACGCTGCCGGGCCTGGTGGAGCTGCTACCCGCTGCGACGGCCTGCGAGGACTGCAATCCCTTCGACGCCGCGCACTGGCCGGACGGGCCCGCTCCGCGGCCCGAATTGCTGGCCGAATCTGCCCAGGCGCTTGCGTCGCTTCCGCTGCCGGATGGGCGCTTCGTGCTGGTGGCCGGCACGGGGCGGGAGACGCTGACCGGCCTCAGGCGGATCGATGGCCGGCTCGAATACCGCCGCGACGAGGCCGGCGACGGCACCGTCCCGCTGGCGCTTGCGCGCCTGCCCGGGCTCGCCACCTGGACCTGCGACCAGTCCCACGGAGCGCTGGCCGGTGACGCCGAAGTCACCCGCGCAGTGATCGACCTGCTCAACCGGGGTGATACCGACCTGCTGCCGAGGGCCGAAGAGCTGCTGCAGCGCGGCGCGGCGCGCTGGCTGGGCGAGGAGACGCCGGAACCGGCCGAGGCGAGCCAGTCCTGGGAGGCGCTGGATGTCGCAGAACGGCGCGACTTCCTGCACGAGTTCGTGGCCGTTCCCGAGCCTGCCATGCGCGCCAGCGACGAGGCGCCCGGCACCGTCCTCGACTTCGTCCTCGGCGACGTCGCCGCGGCGGAAGCAGAAGCCGTCGCCCTCGGCCTCTTCAGCAACGTGGATCCTGCAGGCGCGGCGGCCGGCATCGATCGCCTGCTCGGTGGCGCCATTCGCGACCTGTCCCGCCGGCGTGCATTGGGCGCACGCGCCGGCGAGGTGACGCTGCTGCCGGTGAGCGCGGCGGGGCTGGTGCCCAGGCTGGTCGCCTTCGCTGGGCTTGGCCCCTTCCAGCGCTATGGCGCGGGCGTGCAGCGCATGGCGGCGGCGAACCTGGCCCGCATGCTCGACCTCGCCGGCGTGCGGGATTACGCGCTGGTGCCCTGGGGCACGGCCTCCGGGAGTGCCGTGGACACCGCCACCACCTCGCTGGTCGCCGGCCTGCTGGAGGCGCTGGATGGCCTGCCCGCCGAGCGCCGGCCCCGACGCATCGCGCTGCACTCACGCAGCGCCCACCGACTCGGCCTGGCGCGACAGGCCATCGAGGCACAGCTCGGCAGCCATCCACATGGATCGCTGCTTCAGCTCGGTCCGGCGCCGAATCGCGGTGCCACGACCCCCGTCCCGGGGGTGGCCGCCACCTCTCAGTGCTACCTGTTCGTGCAGCAGGAGGGCGCCAGCCTGCGCGCAGCGCTGCTGGGTCATGCGGCCAAGGCCACCGCACTGGTCGGCGAGCGCAAGCTGGAGTTGCGCGAGCTGGATGAGCACCTCGCGGACCTGACCGAAGCCCCGGACCATCGCACGGTCCTCCGCTTCGGCGAGCGCCTCGCTCGCCTGCTGCTGCCGGAAGTGATCCGCGAGGCGCTGCCCCAGCTGGGCGAGGCGCCGCTGGTGCTGGTGCACGATGCCAGCGCCGCGCGCTGGCCCTGGGAAACCCTGGCCATCGGCAAGTGGACGCCGACCCTCAACGGGGGACTGAGCCGCCGTTATGCGGCCGAGGGGATGCCGCTGGCGAAATGGTCCGCGCAGCGCCCACGCGGTGCGGCGCTGGAGGTGCTGCTGGTCACCGATCCCACCGACGACCTGCCCGGCGCCCGCGAGGAGGGCCGGGCCATCGAGGGTGCGCTGGCCGGCGACGGGGTCCGCATCACCCGCCTGCGGGGCAGCGAGGCGACCCGCGCGCGACTGCTCGAGGAATTCGCCAGCGACGCCTGGGACGTCATCCACTACGCGGGACACGCCTTCTTCGATCCCGACGCCCCGGGGGCGAGCGGCATCTTCTGCGCGGGCGGGCGCGTGCTGTCCGGTGACGACCTGGCTTCGCTGGGGGCGCTACCCGCGCTGGTGTGCTTCAACGCCTGCGAATCGGGCCGGGTGCGCAAGACCGCCGCTGCGCCGCGCCTGCGGGCACTCAGGCGGGGGGCCGGCCTGGCGGAGGCCTTCCTGCTCGGTGGGGTCGCGAACTTCATCGGCACCTGGTGGCCGGTGGACGACGAGGCCGCGGCGAGCTTCGCCGGTACCCTCTACCGTGGCTTGGCTCGAGGCGACAGCCTGGGGGCGGCAATGCGCGCGGCGCGCGCGGCGGTGCAGTCACTGGACTCCGGCGACTGGGCCAATTACCTCCTGTACGGCAGCGAGGACTTTCGCCTGCGGGACTGATTGGCGTACCCTCAGCCTGTACTGGACAAAACACTCGGTTCGGGCGGCTTTCACGTATGCCATTCCCGCTCCCGAGGGTGCAGGATGCGGGGAGTGGGGTAACCAATGAGCCTGCCAGCGCGCATGGACCGCAGAAGAATCATTAGTTTACGCATTGCCGGGATCGAGGTCGGGATGGACCCGAGCTGGATGATCCTGGCCCTGCTGGTGGCCTGGTCACTGGCCACGGGGGTGTTCCCGAACCTCTACGGCGGCCTGCCGGTCATGACCTACTGGTGGATGGGGCTGGTGTCGGTCGTAGGCCTGGCCGTGTCCATCGTCCTGCACGAGCTGGCCCATTCGCTGGTCGCGCGCCGCTTCGGCATCCAGATCCGCAGCATCACCCTGTTCGTGTTCGGCGGCGTAGCCGACATGGCGGACCAGCCCGCCCGACCCAGGGCCGAACTGCTGATGGCCGCCGCCGGGCCAGCCATGAGCCTGGTGCTGGCTGGCCTGCTGTACGGGCTGGTGGCAGCCGGCGAATCGGCCGGCTGGCCCGCGACCGTTCTCGCCGTCCCGGCCTACCTCGCGCTGCTCAACACCGTGCTGGCCGTGTTCAACCTGGTGCCTGCCTTCCCCCTGGACGGTGGCCGCGTCCTGCGCGCCGCACTGTGGTCACTGTGGGGCGACTTCTCCCGCGCCACCCGGGTCGCCGTGCGGGTGGGGTCGGCGGGGGGCATGCTGCTCTCCCTGCTGGGCGTGGTCGCCGCCCTGTCAGGCAACGTGGTGGGCGGGCTGTGGTGGATCCTCATCGGCTTCTTCCTGCGCAGCGCCGCGCTGGGCGAATTACAGACCCTCCAGGCGCGCCACGTGCTGGCAGGCGTCACCATCCGCGATTTCATCACCCCCCAGCCCGTGACCGTACCGGCCGATATCTCGCTGGATACGCTGGTCAACGACCATGTCTACCACTCGGGTCACGAGATGTACCCGGTCAGCGACGGCAACGCCATCGTGGGCAGCATCGGCGTGGAAGCGATCCGCAAGGTGCCCAGGGAACGCTGGGGCACGACGCGGGTCGATGAAATCATGCAGGCCCAGTCGGCCGACAACACCATCCCCGTGGGGATGGAGGTTACCGACGCGCTCGACCACATGAACCGCACCGGCCGGAGCCGGTTGCTGGTCACCGACGACGACCGCTTTGCGGGAATCGTGACGCTCAAGGACCTGTTGAGGCCCCTGAGCCTGAGACTGAAGCTTGGAGATGCCTGAAGGAGGCCCTATGCAAGTACCGCTGCAGATCACCTTTCGCCACATGGACAGTTCGCCCGCCGTCGAGGCGCGGGTCAGGGAGCTGGCGGCGCGTCTCGAGAAACACTACGACGCCATCAACAGCTGTCGCGTGGTCATCGACACGCCCCCTGCGCATCGCCACAAGGGTGCGCCGTTCTCGGTGCGCATCGACGTTACGGTCCCGGGTACCGAACTGTTTGCCACCAGCGACAACGAGCCGGAGGGCGCGCACACCGACGCCTACGTCGCCCTGCGTGACGCCTTCGAGGACATGCGCCGGCAGCTGGAGGACTACGCCCGTCGCCAGCGCGGCGACGTGAAGCGGCACTCGCAGCCGCAGGTCTGATCGCCGTCCGCTACCAGGTGTAGCGCACCCGGTAGCGGACGACCTGCTCCGCATCCGCTGCAACGCGGACCGGGAACTCGATGGTCCCCGCATCGAGCTTCTCGTAGGGCAGCGAGTGCGACAGCAGGCGCCAGCCGGCGGTGCGGTAGAGCGACTCGCGCACCGTCACCTCCACCGCCTCGCGCTTGCGGTTGCGCACCTTGACCTCGATCTCCTCCTCGGCCACGCGGGCCCGCGTGTCCACCGAGAAGTCCACCTGGCGGCGCTCACCGACCACGTCGAAGGCATTCCCAAGCCGCAGGCGCACCCGCTCGTTGCGCGGCGTGTGGCCCAGCGTGTCCTCGCCGATGAACTCGAGCCCGCCGTCGGCAGGGTCGAGTTGCGAGACCCTGACCCGGCCGGCCGGCAGCGGCATCCCGAGGCCCGACTTCTCGTCGTTCTGGAACTGCAGCCAGACCTCCACCTTCGGCTCGCCGCCGGGCCGGTAATCGCGCTCAACCATCGGCGCGCCCTGCCAGGCATAACCGCGGGTGCCGTCGAACAGCAGTTGCTTGCGGGCCGGGATACGGCGCGCCCCCTCCAGCAGCTCGACCTGCTTGGTGGAGTTGTTGGCGATGGTCACCGGCCGCCCCAGCGTGTAGAGGTGATATTCGAAGAAGGCCTTTTCCTCGAACCCGGCATCGGACTCCATGGTCATGACCCGCATCTCGGCCAGCATGGGCACGGCGCGTGGCTGGGCGCGATTGACCTCTCCCGCCACCAGCTTCAGCCTGGCCTCGGGATAATCGACGCCGGACTGGTTAAGCAGGCTGACCCAGGCGCCGAGGTCCAGCGTGCCGCTGTTGGCGTCACGCCCAGGCGTGAACAGCAGGTTGTAGTCGGCCCACCAGGTGATGCCGCCGGTCTGGTAGCTGACTCGGGTGTCGTGCCGCCCCCCGCGTTTCGCGCTCAGCTGCCACTCCAGCGTCGGTCGCGTCACCAGGCCACCAGCCGGCTCGCCGAACCCCAGGGCATCCCAGCTGCGCAGCGCATGGACCTTGCCCTGGGCATCGCGCAGCACCAGCCCGTCGTGCGCGGACAGCAGCGTGCCCTCGAGCCGGCGGACGTCATCGCCCTGGCCGCCCTCGACCCGGACCTGGCCGTCCACGTAGCGCGAGAGCAGCTGGCTCACGCTGACCAGGTCGAAACGAAAGTCCTGTTCCAGCACCCGCGTGCCGACAGGGTCGGTCATCGACTCGAAGCGGACGGTAGTGGGATCGAGAAGGGCGGCCACGTCGGTGAAACTCAGCTGCGAACGGCCGGCCTGCAGCTCGAGCGGCCGGTCGACCCGCACCATGGCGAAACCCGGCAGCGACGAGGCGGGGGGCGGCGACTGACCAGGCAGCGGCCGATACCACTCGGCGGGGATGGCGCCGGGCTGGGCGGAACTGTAGACCGTGAGCGTCAGGCTCGAGGAACTGGTCGAAGTCTGGGCGAGGGACGAGCTCGTGCCTGCAGCCAGCAGGGCCAGCACGAGTACGTGGCGTGAAAGCATGGATCGGCTCCCGTTGGGACAGGAGGCTAGAATACTCCCAGTCAACCTCTACGGAGTCGGTACATATGGCGTTCCCGCCCGATGGTTACGACGCAGACCAGCTGCGCATGCAGCAGGGCAAGCCCGCCTGGTGGCAGCATCGCGTGGTGCTCATCAGCCTGGTGGGCGTGGACACCGTGCTGGTGGTGGCCTGTTTCTGGCTGGCGAGCAGCCTGATCACCGCGCGCGAACATCTGGAGCTGATACGCGAACGGGCCGAACAGGGGTTCCTGATGCCACCAAGCTCGGAGCGGCGGGTGCGAGTGGACCTGGATGCCATCGAGTCGGTCAGCATGGGCGGCAACCTGCCCGAGCGGGTCGAGTTCGCGCTGAATGCCAAGCGCAAGCGCTTCAACCTGTTCCGGATCTCGGTGGCCCGCCAGGACGGCACGGCGCTGGCGCATTTCGACCGCCTGGTCCGCGACAGCAACGGCGACCTGAAATTTGCGCTCAATTCCGGGGTGATGCCGAGCGGCGACTACGCGATCAGGGTCGAGGGACTCACCGGCAACGGCCGCTCCCGTGAGCTTGCCGTGGTGCCGCTGTACGTGCAGCGCCGGGTGATCAGCCTCGGGGGCGGCTGAGGCGCAGCGACAGGCAGCTGAGGCCGCCGTCCATGCGACGGAACTCTGACATGGGCAGGGGCAAGGTCCGATAACCGAGACCCTCCAGCCGTTCCACCAGTTCTGGATAGCCAGCCGCCACCAGCACCCGATCGTTCACCCGGATGCAGTTGGCTGCGTACTCCTCGCCCGCGGCAACCTCGATCCTCTCCAAACCGTCCAGCAGGCGTGCCGCAGGGAAGCCGGGTACGGTCACCACCCGACCCTCGCCGAGGGCACTGATCCCCGTCTTGAGGTGCAGCAGGCGCGGGTGAGCGGCGAGGTCGACCACCTCCGCCATATGGCCGCGTTCCTCCAGCCAGCGCGAGAGCTGTCCCGCACCCACGGCATTGGTGCGCCCGGACAGGCCGATCAGGAAGCGGCCGCCCAGGTCGCACACATCACCTCCGTCCAGCAGTCCCGGGGCATCGATCCTGGAGACGGCGCCGAAATAGCGCTCCAGCACCGGACGCAGCGAATCGACCTCGCCAAGGCGCGAAGGCGCGCCAGGGCGAGTCAGCAGTGCCCCGGAATCCGTGACGATGGCGGGGTCCTCGACAAAGCAGCTGTCAGGGTGATCCGGATCCGCATCCAGGATCTCCAGCTGCAGGCCGCATGTCCGTAGGGCTTCGGCATAACCGGCGTGCTGGCGGAGTGCCAGCTCGAGATCCGGCGGACCCTCGTCCGCGCTGGTCAAGCCCTCGGCGAACCGTGGCCCGGGCCGCCTGAGGATCGCGTGGGTGAAGTGCATGGCTGTTTCAGCCCCGTCGCAGGGTGACGATCGGCGACTGGCTGATCACGCCACGGGTGGCCAGCAGGCCGGCGCCGCCCACCAGGATGAGCCCCGCCAGCAGGCCTACCAGCCACACCCACGGATCGACCACGTATTCGAGGTTGAACAACTGCGTCGCGAGCGCCCAGCCGGCGATCGTCGCCACGATCGCCGCGAGCAGCCCGGACAGTACGCCGAGCACACCGAACTCTGCTGCCACCCCGGCCATGACAACCCGACGGCTGGCACCCAGGGTGCGCAACATCGCGCTTTCCCAGGCCCTCTCGTCGCGGGTCGACTGGATCGCAGCGAGCAGCACCACCACGCCGGCCACCAGCGTGAACAGGAAGACATATTGCACCGCCAGCGAGCCCTGGTCTCCGACCTGTCGGACCTGGGTGAGGATGGCCTCCAGGTCGAAGATCGAGACGCTGGGAAACTGCCGCACCAGCGCCACCAGCTCGCGGCGCTGCGCCTCATCCAGGTGGACCGCGGTCAACCACGTGCCGATCATCCCGTCGAGCGCACCGGGCGAGAAGACCAGAAAGAAATTGGGTCGGAAGTTGTCCCACTGGACCTCACGCAGGCTGGCGATCTCGGCCTCGAGCGGCTCGCCGGCAACGTCGAAGGAGAGCACGTCGCCCACCTTCAGGCCCAGTTCCTCGGCGTAGTCGACCTCCACCGAGACGAGGTGGCGATCGCGGTCGGCTTCGTCCCACCAGCGACCTTCGACGATCCGATTGCCGAGCTGCGGCCGCGCCGCCCAGCTCAAGTTCTGCTCCCGCTCGGCAAAGTTGCGCGCGCGGTCACCCTCGAGGGTGCGCTCCTCCATGAGTGTGCCGTTCACGGCCGTCATGCGGGCCCGGATCATCGGGAACAGCTCGGGCTCCGTCATGCCGCGTTCCGTGAAGAAGGCACGGAAGGCATCGACCTCGTCATTGCGGATGTTGATCAGGAAGTGGTTGGGCGCATCGGCAGGCACGCTGGCCTGCCATTCGTCCAGCAGGTCGCCGCGCACCACCGACAGCAGCAGCAGCACCATCAGCCCGAGCCCGAAGGCCACCACCTGCACGACGCTCTCGCGCCCGCGCCGGGCCAGGTTGGCCACTCCATAGCGCCAGGACACGCCCACTCCGCCGCGCAGCCGGCCGGCAGCGCGCACCATCAGCCAACCGGCCAAGCCCAGGACGGCGAGCGCAAGGGCGGTTCCACCGGCCACCCATGCCACCAGCCGGGCATCGCGCACCAGGAAGAACAGCAGGCCCAGCAGGGCAGCGACGGCCACGAGGTAGGCCGCGGCGTAGCGCAGCGGCGGCGGTTCGAGGTTGCGCTGCAGCACCCGCGCTGGCGGCACCTTGCGCAGTTGCAGCAGCGGTGGCAGCGCGAAGCCCACCAGGATGGTGGCGGCAGTGGCCAGCCCCAGCAGGGCCGGTTGCCACGTCGGCGGGGGCAGGTCGCCCCGGATCAGGTCGGTCAGCAGCCAGGCCAGCACCTCCTGGGCCAGGAAGCCCAGCACCCCCCCGGCCACTGCGGCCATCAAGGCCAGCAGGGCAAGCTCGGTGGTGGTGACCGCCAGCACCAGGCGCTGGCTGGCCCCCACACACTTCATCAGCGCCACGTTGTCGAGGTGCCGGCGCACGTAGCGACGGGCAGACATGGCCACTGCGACCGCGGCCAGCAGCACCGTGATGAGGGCGGACAGGTTCAGGAAGCGCCCGGCACGGTCCATGGAGGACTGGATCTGGGGGCTGGCTTCGGCCACGTCGACCAGTCTCTCGCCCGGCAGCTTGTCTTCCTTGAGCCGCTCCTTGAAGGCGCGCACTGCCGCCGGCGCGCCGGCGAACAGCACTGCGTGCGTAGCCCTGCTGCCCGGCTGGATCAGCTCGGTGGCGGGAATGTCCCCGAGGTTCATCAGCAGTGACGGCGCCAGGTCGACGAAGGCGGCGCCCTGGTCAGGACGATAATCGAGCACCCTGCTGACGCGCAGCGTTGCCGCGCCCAGCGCCACCTCGTCGCCGACCTCGGCACCGAGGCGCGCCAGGAGCCTCGAATCGGGCCAGATTTCGCCGCGAGCGGGGATCCCGTCGGCGACGACGGCCGGAGCGAAAGGCTCGGCGGAGACTTTCACCTCGCCCCGCAACGGATAGCCTTCGCTCACGGCCCGGACGGCCACCAGGGTGGAGTCTTCGCCCAGGAAGACCACGCTCGGAAAACCGAGCGTACGGGCGGTCGCGAGACCAGCTTCGTCAGCGGCTGCCAGCCAGGCATCGGACGGGGCGCGACTGGCCTGCAGCTTGAGGTCGGCGGCGATCACCTCGGCGGCCTGTTGCTCGACCGCCTGGCCCACGCGGTCGGTGAAGAATCCCACGCCCGTCAGGGCCGCGATGGCCACCACCAGCGCGACGGCGAGCACGGCCAGTTCGCCGGAACGCCAATCGCGGGCCAGGGCCAGCAGGGCGAAGCGCAGGGCCCTCATGCCCCGCCCGTCAGTCGGCCGCCGTCGATTTCGATGACCCGTCCGCAGCGGGCCGCGAGCCCCCGGTCGTGGGTCACCAGCACCAGGGTGGTGCCAGCCGCGGCATTCAGCTGAAACAGGAGGTCCGCGATGCGCGCGCCCGTGGCGGTATCCAGGTTGCCGGTGGGCTCGTCGGCAAACAGCACGGCAGGCCGGGTGACGAAGGCCCGGGCGATGGCTACCCGCTGCTGCTCGCCGCCCGACAGTTGACGGGGGTAATGGCCGACCCGCGCACCGAGTCCCACTTCCTCCAGCGCCTTGCGGGCGGCTTCCCGGGCGTCGCGCCGGCCGGCCAACTCCAGCGGCAGCATGACGTTCTCGAGCGCGGTGAGCGAAGGCACCAGGTGGAAGGACTGGAACACGAAGCCGACCCGACGCGCCCTGACCGCTGCCCGTCCGTCCTCGTCGAGCGAGGTGATTTCCTGGCCGTCGATCCAGACCTCGCCCGCGCTGGGCTCGTCGAGCCCTGCGAGCAGGGCCAGCAGGGTGGACTTGCCGGCCCCCGAGGCGCCCACGATGGCCACCGTCTCGCCGGCCAGGATCGCCAGGCTGACCCCGTCGAGGATGGTGAGCAACCCCTCGGGGCTGCTAACCTCCTTGCTCAACTTCCTGGCCTCGAGCACTGTCACTGGTTCCATGCGTCAGTTCCTGTCCATCCTGTTGATCGGCTGCCTCACCCTTGCGCCGCCCGCCCGGGCCGAGACCGGCGCAACGGGCAAGCCCGTCGTCCTGGTGCTGGGCGACTCACTCTCCGCGGCCTACGGCATCCCCCCGGCCAAGGGCTGGGTGGCCCTGCTGCAACGTCGGTTGGACGGCGCAGGGTACGGATACGCCGTCGTCAATGCCAGCATTTCGGGCGAGACCACGGTGGGTGGCCTCGAACGACTGCCGCGCGCGCTCGCCCGCCACCGGCCCGCGGTGGTGATCCTCGAGCTTGGCGGCAACGACGGGCTGCGCGGCCTGCCGGTAGAGCAGCTGCGCGCCAACCTCGAGGCCATGATCAGCGCCAGTGAGCGGGCCGGGGCCCGCGTGGTGCTGGCCGGCATCCGCATCCCGCTCAACTATGGCCAGCGTTATGCGGAAAAGTTCTTTTCCACCTACGCGGAACTGGCGCTGGCCCGCAAGACGGCCCTGGTGCCTTTCTTCCTGGAGGGCGTGGCGATGCGCGAGGAACTGTTCCAGGACGACGGCATCCACCCGGGCATCGAGGCCCAGCCGATCCTGCTGGACAACGTCTGGCCGGTCCTGGAACCGCTGCTGACGGCCAAGGGAGGACGCTGAACATGGACAAGCTGTGGCTCGAGCACTATCCGCCGGGCACGCCGGCCAAGGTCGACCCTGACCAGTATTCGTCGCTGAAGGAACTGGTCGAGCGGTCCCTCCGCGAACACGCTGGCAGGCCGGCGTTCACCAACCAGGGCCGCACCCTGACCTATGCCGACATCGACCGGCTCTCCGCGCAATTCGGCGCCTGGCTGCAGGCCGAGGCGGGCCTCAGCAAGGGCGATCGGGTCGCGATCATGATGCCGAACCTGCTGCAGTACCCCATCGCCTTGTTCGGGGCGATGCGCGCCGGCCTGACCGTCGTCAACGTGAATCCCCTCTATACCGCCCGCGAACTCGAGCACCAGCTGAACGACTCGGGTGCGAGGGTGATCGTGATCTACGAGGGCGCCTGTCACGCCCTGGAAAAGGCCCTGCCGGCCACCGGCATCGAGAAGGTGGTGGTCACCGGCATCGGCGACCTGCTTGGCTTCCCGAAGGGTCCGGTGGTGAACTTCGTGGTGCGCAAGGTCAAGAAGCTGGTGCCGGCCTGGAGCCTGCCTGGACACCTCCGCTTCACCGAGGTGCTTGCGCGCGGGGCGGCGCAGCGGCTCAAGTCGGTCGAGGTCGGCCCGGAAGACGTGCTGTTCCTGCAATACACGGGCGGCACCACCGGCGTCTCCAAGGGGGCCGTGCTGACCCATCGCAACCTGGTGGCCAACACCCTGCAGATGATCGCCTGGCTGCCGGAACTGCAGACCGAGGGCGAGTCGGTGGTGATCACCGCCCTGCCGCTCTACCATATCTTCGCGCTGACCACGAATTGCCTGGTGTTCACGGCCGTGGGCGGCGAGAACGTGCTGATCACCAATCCACGCGACCTCAAGGGCTTCGTCGCCGAACTGTCGCGAGTCCGCTTCAGTTTCATCACCGGCGTGAATACGCTGTTCAACGGACTGCTGAACACGCCGGGCTTCGACAAGCTCGACTTCAGCGGCCTGAAGGTGGCCTTCGGCGGCGGCATGGCGGTGCAAGCCGCCGTGTCGGAACGCTGGAAGGCGCTCACCGGGCGGCACATCTGCCAGGGCTGGGGGCTGACCGAAACCTCGCCCGTCGCGACCGCGAACAGGCCCAAGGACGAGGAGTTCAACGGCTCGATCGGCCTGCCCATGCCCTCCACGGAGCTGTCCATCCGCAACGATGCCGGCGAGGAAGTGGAGGTCGGCGAGGTCGGTGAGATTTGCGTGCGCGGCCCGCAGGTGATGCGCGGCTACTGGAACCGTCCCGACGAGACCGCCAAGGTGATGCTGCCGGAAGGCTGGCTGCGCACCGGCGACGTCGGCCGCATGGATGGGCGCGGCTTTACCTGGATCGAGGATCGCAAGAAGGACATGATCCTGGTCTCCGGCTTCAACGTGTACCCCAACGAGGTCGAGGGCGTGGTGGCCGCCCTGCCCGGCGTGCTGGAGGTCGCTGCGGTCGCCCAGCCCGATCCGCGTTCCGGGGAATCGGTGGCGCTGTTCGTGGTCCGCAAGGACCCTGCCCTGACCGAGCGTGACATCCTGACGCACTGTCGCGAGCAACTGACCGGCTACAAGCTGCCGCAGGCCGTGTACTTCCGCGACGAGCTGCCGAAGAGCAACGTCGGCAAGATCCTGCGCCGCGAACTGCGCGACGAGGTGCAGCGCCTGGCAGGCGGCCAGTCCTAGGACTGGCGCTTTCGCTTCGCCCGCGCGCTCATCGCGCGACCCGCGACGAGATGCGCGGCGATGTCGTCGCCCGCCTCGGCCGCGCGCCGAACCCCGGCTTCGATCATCCGCTCTGCCTGGCGCGGCCCGATCCAGTTCACGATGGTCACCCACTTGCCCTTTTCCAGGTCCTTGTAGTGCTGGAAGAAGTGGGCAATCTGTTCGGTCAGGATGCTCGGCAGGTCCTGGTAGGTCTTCACGCCGCTGTAGAAGGGATGCAGCTTGTCGACCGGCACGCAGACCACTTTTTCATCGGGCCCGCTCTCGTCCTTCATGAGGAGCGCGCCGACCGGACGGCAGCGGATGATGGCTCCGGGCACCACCGGCACCTGGCCGACCACGATGACGTCGACGGGGTCACCATCCTCGGAGAGCGTGTGCGGCACGAAGCCGTAGTTGCCCGGGTAGTACATGGCGGTGTGCAGGAAGCGGTCCACCCGCAGCACGCCCGATTCCTTGTCGAGCTCGTACTTCACGGGGACCCCGCCCTGGGGGATCTCGATCAGGACATTGATGTCGTGCGGTGGGTTCTCGCCGATGGCGATGCGGTCGATATCCATTAACCCTCCCTGCGGTGATACTGCGGGCTGATCTCGTGCACGGCGGCGATCATCGTCCCGGCGTGGACGGGATCGACATCCTGGTGGATGCCGTGCCCCAGGTTGAAGACGTGCCCTTCACCGTGGCCATAGGAGGCCAGCACGCGGGCGACCTCGGCCTCGATCACTTCCGGCGCGGCGTAGAGCACGCAGGGATCGAGGTTGCCCTGCAGGGCCACGCGTCCAGCGGTGGCCGCGCGCGCGGTGGCCAGGTCGGTGGTCCAGTCGACGCCGAGGGCGTCCGCGCCGGCCTCGGCCATTTCGGCCAACCAGGCCCCGCCGCCCTTGGTGAAGAGCACCAGCGGTACGCGGCGACCCTCGCTCTCGCGGCTGACTTCCGCCGCGATGCGCGCCATGTAGCGCAGGGAGAACTCGCGGTAAGTGGCCGGCGAGAGCGCCCCGCCCCAGGTGTCGAACACCATCAGCGCCTGCGCACCGGCGGCCACCTGGGCATTGAGGTATTCGATGGTGGCGCGCGTCACCACCTCGAGCATCCGGTGCAGCAGGGCAGGCTCGCCGTACAGCATGCGCTTGATGTGGTCGAAGGTGCGGCTGCCGCCACCCTCCACCATGTAGGTACCCACGGTCCACGGCGAACCGGCAAAGCCGATCAGGGGCACGCGCCCGCCGAGTTCACGACGAATCAGTGCGACCGCGTCGATCACGTAGCGCAGGTCGGAGGCCGGGTCAGGGACGAACAGCGCATCCACGTCGGCAGCGGTGCGCACCGGACGGGCAATCTTCGGACCCTCACCTGCCTCGAACTCGAGCCCGAGCTTCATCGCGTGGGGAATGGTGAGGATGTCCGAGAAGAGGATGGCAGCATCCAGCGGATAGCGCTCCAGCGGCTGCAGGGTGACCTCACAGGCCAGTTCGGGGTTGGTGCACAGGGCCAGGAAACTGCCGGCGCGTGCCCGGGTTGCCCGGTACTCGGGCAGGTAGCGACCGGCCTGGCGCATCATCCAGACGGGGGTCCGTGGCGTCGGCTGGCGCAGCAGCGCGCGGAGCAGCAAGTCGTTGGCCAGCGGTGCGTTCATGCCTGCCCCCTGAAGACGCGGGCGATGGTCGCCTGGATGGCCTCGGCCGCGGCAGCGGGATCGGCAGCGTCCCTGATCGGTCGCCCGACCACGATGTAGTCGGCGCCGTTGGCAAAGGCCTGCTCCACGTTGACCACCCGCTTCTGGTCATCGACGGGGCGGTTCTCGACCGGCCGGATGCCGGGCGTCACCACGATCAGCCGATCGTCGACGCCGGCCCGCAGCGCCGCCGCCTCGAGGCCGGAGGAGATCACGCCATCGCAGCCGGCCTCAAGTGCCCGACGGGCTCGCGACAACACCAGCCGCTCGACGTCGCAGGCAAAGCCCAGGTCATCAAGGTCGCCCCGATCCAGGCTGGTGAGCACGGTGACGGCGAGGATCTTCACATCGCCCTTGGCGGCAGCAGCCGCCTCCATGATGCCCTGGTTGCCATGCACGGTCGCAAAGGTCACCCCGCGCCCGGCCAGGTTGCGCACGGCGGCTCCCACGGTGGCCGGAACGTCGAAGAACTTCAGGTCGACGAAGACCTGCTTACCCCGCGCCACCATCCAGTCGAGCAGCTCGAAATAGCCGCCGGCCATGAACAACTCCAGCCCGAGCTTGTAGAACTGTACTGAGTCGCCCAGGCGCTCGGCCAGCGCGCGGGCAGCGCCCGCATCGGCCACGTCCATCGCAAAAATCAGCCGTTCGCGGCTGGGTATGGAGATGCGGGTCAATGGAAACTCCTGATCCGGACGGTCAATGCTACTACGGACGGCGGACCGCGAGTCAGCCGTCACCCTCCTCCGCGTCCGGCGCCGGAGGTGCGCGCATCACCAGCAGCTTGTCGATGCGCTGGCCGTCCATGTCGACCACCTCGATGAGCAGGTCCCGCCAAACGAACCGCTCGCCCGTGACGGGCAGGCGGCCGAGCTGAGCCAGCACGAAACCGGCGAGGGTAGAGTACTCGTCACTGGCAGCCAGGTCCTGCCTCTCCAGAACTCGCTCGGCGTCATCGATGGCCAGGCGTCCGTCGAGCAGCCAGGAATCGTCGCTGCGCTTCACGGCCTCAGCCTCTTCCTCGCCGCCGCTTTCGGGAATGTCCCCGGCGATGGCCTGCAGCACGTCCGTGGCGGTGACGATGCCCTCGACCGAGCCGTGCTCGTCCACCACCACCGCAAGGTGGGCCGCCGCCTCGCGGAAGGTCTCGATCAACCGGAGTACGGTGGTGGTCTCCTGCACCACCAGGGGGGCCAGCGTCCGGCTGGCCAGGCCCTGTCCGGCAGGGTCACGCACCCAGTCGAGCAGTGCAGAGGCGCTGGCGACGCCGATCAGTTCGTCGACCTCTCCGCGACAGACCAGGAAACGGGAGTGACCGCTGGTGCTGACTGCGTCCCAGACCGTCTCCGGCGGATCATCGACGTCGATCCAGAGGATGTCGCCACGCGGCACCATGACACTGCGGACGTTGCGATCGGCAAGGCGCAGCACGCCCTCGATCATGCGGTGCTCCTCGCGATGGAACACTCCCTCGCGGGTGCCCTCGGCAATGAGCCCACGGATGTCGTCCTCGGTGACCTGCTGGCGAGCACTGCGGCGCTGCCCCAGCAGGCGCAGGATGAGTTCGGTGGAGCGCTGCAGCAGCCAGACCAGCGGCATGCTGAACCGCGCCACCCAGTCCATGGGGGGAGCCAGCACCACTGCGATGGCCTCGGGATGCCCCAGCGCCCAGCGCTTGGGCACCAGTTCGCCGATCACCAGCGACAGGTAGGTCACGCCGATCACCACCAGCACGTAGGCCAGGGTTTCCTCGTACCCGGCCAGCCAGTCGAACTGGCTGAGCCAGGCGCCCAGCGGTTCCGCGAAGCTCGCGCCCGAATACACGCCGGCCAGGACCCCGATCAGCGTGATGCCGATCTGCACCGAGGAGAGGAAGCGGGTGGGCTCCTCCATCAGCCTGAGCGCCGTAGTGGCGCCCGGGATGCCGGATTCGGCCATTTGCCTGAGGCGCACGCCACGGGACGAGACGATCGCCAGCTCGGCCATGGCAAACAGCCCGTTCAGGGCCACCAGCAGGAACAGGATCAGCAGTTGGGAGGTCACGCCGGAATTCTAGCAGGGCGCCGTGGATGACCCAGGCCTAGCGGCCCAGGAACATGCGGTAGGCAGGATTGGCAGTTTCCTCGACGTATGGATAGTGGAGCTCGTCGAGGTGCCGGAGGAACTCCGCGTGCGCACCCTCGGGCACCTGGATCCCAGCCAGCACGCGACCGTAGTCGGAGCCGTGGTTACGGTAGTGGAACAGGCTGATGTTCCAGCGGGAACCCACCGCCTGCAGGAAGCGCAGCAGGGCGCCCGGTCGCTCCGGGAACTCGAAGCGGTAGAGCAGTTCGTCATGCAGGCCGGCGACCCGACCG
>JAUMBX010000093.1:0-1697 GCA_032119515.1 Steroidobacteraceae bacterium
TCGCTCGACCAGCGGATTGCCACGGCTCATGACGTTGCCGACCACCACCACGTCCGGGCGGAGGTCGAGCTGGGCCGGATCGTGGCCCTCGATGACCTCGATGCCCAGCGCCGCCAGCTGGGTGCTCATGGGCGGATACAGGGCCTTGTCGCAGCCGGTCACCCGGTGCCCAGAGGCCTGGGCGAGGGCGGCAATGCCACCCATGAAAGTGCCACCAATACCGATGATGTGCAGGTGCATCAGGCCTCGCCGGGAAACAGACGGGTCAGCACGGAGGCCGTGCCGAGGAGATAGGCTGCGCCAACTGCCACACCCGCGAGCCGTCCGAGGTCGAGGGCAGCGCGCAGGATGTGCCCGATGGCCAGGGTGTACCAGAGGATCAGCCCGAAGGACGCGCCGTACAGTAGCAGCCCCAGGGCTGGGATGCGTTCTGCCGGGCCGGACAGCCACAGCAGGGGGACCACCACCGGCCCCAGCAGCGCGCCGACGCCGAGCATGGCCGACGTGGTCTGGGTGTAGCGGTGGCCCCGGCCGGTCAGTCTCAGCAGGACCCAGACCGGCAGCAGCACCAGCGCTAGATCGGCCAGGATGCGTGCCGCCAGCCGATCTCCACCGTAGATGAGCCAGGCCTGGAGCGCCCCGGCCGACAGGTAGGCCAGCGCCGCGAGCCCGAGCAAGGTGGTCGAGTCCGGCAAGTCACCGGGTCCTCGGCGCAGCAGCGCAAGATCCAGCCAGGTCTTCAGCAACGCCTGCACGCGAGTCCCGCATAATGGGCCATGGTTAAAAATTGTAGCCAAGTCCGGGGGCCAGCGTGACGCTTCCGCCGCTGATCGACGACCCCACCCACCTGAGAGAGGCCCTGGCCGCACCCGGCAGGCCGTCGGGGTGGGGAATCGATACCGAGTTCGTTCGGGAGAGAACCTACTTCCCCCACCTTTGCCTGATCCAGGTTGCCCGAGGTGAGACGCTGTGGCTGGTTGACGCGCTCGCCTTCGAGGACCCCGCTCCGCTGGCAGAGCTGTTGCGCCCCACTCACGGCCCGTGGGTGATCCATGCCGCTCGCCAGGACCTCGAGGCGCTGCTGCCGATCACGGGCACGCCCCTGGCGCCGCTGTTCGACACCCAGGTGGGCGCCGCCCTGCTGGGCTTCCCCGCACAGGTAGGCTACGGCGAACTGGTCAGGCAGCTGCTGACAGTGGAATTACCAAAGGGGCAGGCGCGCACCGACTGGTCGGCACGACCCTTGAGTCAGGACCAGTTGTCCTACGCCGCGGACGATGTGCGTTACCTCCGCTCTCTGGCCGACCTGATCGGCGAGCGCCTGGAGCGGGCCGGACGGTTGGCCTGGATGGAAGAGGACTGCACCAGGCTCTCGGACCCGGCGCTCTACCGCAATGAGCCCACCGAAGCCTGGCAGCGCCTGAAGGGAGTGGAACAGTTGCCGCCGCTCGAGCAGGTGGCCCTGCGGGGTCTGGCGGCCTGGCGGGAACACACCGCGATCACGAGGAACCGGCCGAGGGGCTGGATCCTGTCGGACGACGCACTGCGGGAATTGGCCCAGCGTCGACCGGGAACCCTCGAGGCCTTGCAGCGGATCTCCTCGCTGCCACCCGCGGTCATCCGGAATTCGGGCCGCTCACTCCTGGATTGCATCCAGGAGGCTGGCGCCGACGCAGCGCTGCTCGAGCAGCGCCCCC
>JAUMBX010000094.1:0-3670 GCA_032119515.1 Steroidobacteraceae bacterium
GCCAAAGGTGTAGGCAAGGTTAGGCACTCCGCTCAACATCGCCCCGCGGTAGACCATGGTGTCGGAGAGTTGTACGGGCTGTCCGTCCACGGTCAGGCGCATCCCGCCCAGCGGGCGGATGACGAGCCCGGTGGCGGTGACCACCACATCGGCTGCGAGCAGGCGACTGGAGCGGGTCAGGATGCCTTCGGGCAGGAACCGCTCGACCTGATCGGTGACTATCTCAACCTTGCCCGACGAGATGGCAGCAAACAGGTCGCCGTCCGGGACGGCGCAGACGCGCTGGTCCCAAGGGTCGTAGCTCGCCTGGAAGTGCGCCTCGACGGGATATCCATCGGGCAGCGCCTCGCGAGCCATCTTGAGGATCTGCCGCTTGATGAAAGCGGGCCGCCAGCGAGCGAGCGAATACTGCAGTTGGGCCTCGAGGATCTTCTTCCACCTGACCAGTTGCCAGGCCACGCGGCCGGGCAGCCAGGGAAACAGCAGGCGAGCGAGCGGGTCCCGGGCCGGCTGGTTGGCCACCCAGGAGGGGGATCGCTGCAGCAGGGTGACGTGTGCTGCCTCGCGGGCGACGGCTGGCACGAGGGTCACCGCCGTGGCGCCGCTGCCGATCACCACTACGCGTCGGCCTCGGAAGTCGAGATCCTCTGGCCAGTGCTGCGGATGGACGATGCGCCCGAGAAAGCGTTCCTCACCCTCGAAGCGTGGACGGTAGCCCGCGGCATAGTCGTAGTAGCCGGTGCAGAGATGCAGGAAGCGAGCCTCCACCTGTCGGTGGGTGCCGTTCGCTTGATCGACGACCTCCACCTGCCAGGTGGCCCGCTCGCTGGACCAGGCCGCCGAGACCGCCCGTGCCCCGAATTCGATCTGGTCGTAGATGCCGGACTCGCGCGCCGTGGATTCGACGTAGTCGCGTATCGAGGCGCCATCCACCATGGTGCGCGTGTCGGTCCAGGGCCGGCGCGTGTAGCAGAGCGTGTACATGTCGCTGTCGGAGCGCACGCCGGGATAACGGAACAGGTCCCAGGTGCCACCGATGCGTGCGCGGGACTCGAGGATGCGCAGGCGCTTGTCGGGAAAAGCCTGGCGGAAACCGGCTGCGGCGCCAATGCCGGCAAGGCCTGCCCCAACGACCAGCAGGTCGGCAGGCGTATCGTTAGTCACGCCCAAGCTTCAGTGGCATCGAAGGGAAGCCATGCATCACGTAGCTGGCCTCGTAGGCCGGCTCGAAGCCGGGGTCGGCCAGTTCGATTGTTTTGAAGCGTTCGAGGAAAGTCGAGAGTGCGATGCGTGCTACCGAGCGGGCCAGGTTGGCACCGATGCATACGTGTGGCCCGGTGCCGAAGGAGAGGTGCTGGCGAGCGTTGCCGCGGGCAAGGTTCAACTGGTCCGGATCCGGGAATACGGCAGGGTCGCGATTGCCGGAGGCATACAGGCACCAGAGCGTTGCACCGGCGGGAACGGTCACTCCCTCGACCTCGAACGCGCCGGTGGCTACCCTGAACATGCCCTGCACGGGCGGCTCGAGACGGAGTGTCTCCTCGAGGAAGGCTGGGATCAGGGCGGGAGTGTCCCTCAAGCGACTGCACAGGGTTGTATCGTGCGCCAGCGTCAGGAGCGCCTGGGCCAGCAGCTTGGTGGTGGTGTCCGCGCCGGCGCCTATCAACTGTGCACAAAACCCCACCTGTTGCTCAAGGCTCAAGGGCTCGGCCTCACGCGAGCTGGCCCCGGCGATGCGCGAGAGCAGGTCGCTGCCGCCCGAACCGGCGCGCTCCTGCAGTGCATGCTCGAAGAAATCCCAGAACTCGATCTGTTTTTCCAGCGCCGCCAGCAGGCCTTCATCCGTCAGGGCCGAACCGATGGTGGCGTTGATCGCCGTGGCCCACTCGTAGAAGCGCGGCGCCATCGACTCAGGCATGCCCAGCAGGTGGGCGAGGGCCAGGATGGGCGCCGGCGTCGCGTAGTCGCGCACCACGTCGACGGGGCCGGCGAGGTCGAGCCCGTTGCACAGTCGGAGGCAGTCGGCCTCGATCAAGGGCTCGATGCGGCTGACCGCACTCGGGGTGAGGGCGCTGTTCAAGACCCGGCGATGACGGGTGTGCTCCGGGGGGTCGGCGGTGAAGAGCACGTTGCCACGCTGCAGGACGGTCATGGCCCGGGCCTGGAAATCGGCCGGGCGCGAGGCGAGCACTCGGCCGATGCGGGCAAGGGCATCGGTGATGGCCGGGCCCATGGGGTTGCCATTGGAGAAATGGGTGGCCCGCGAATTCACCTCTACGATGGTCGAGTGACGAGTGACCACGAACACGTCACGCGTCCGGTCATGCACCACCGCAGCCCGGGTGCGGGCTGCCCGGTAGGCGGCATAGGGGCAGGCAACGGCCTGCGGGTCCAGGGCGAATAAGTGGTCCAGCTCCGACATGCCGCCACTTTACGCCAGCCGAAAAAAAACCGCCCGGCGGGTGCCGGGCGGTCTCGCTTGCGCTGAGGCGAGCGGTCAGTAGGTAACCGACACCTGCGGGGTGCACTTCCCGCCCACGGGGGTCTCGCAGACCTGGTAGACGTAGGTGGTGGCACCCTTGCCGGCCTGGTCCTGATGGCTACCGTCGTTCACAGTGTTGATCACCAGCGATCCATTGCGGAACACGTTCACGTTGCCACCGATCAGGTTGGTCCAGCGCAGCGTGGGGGCGTTCGTGCCCTTGACCTTGGTGGCCGATATGGTGAGCGTGGCGGCCGTGCCGTCGATGACCGTGAGGGTGACGGTGTCGGTCGAGGTGTTGCTCGCTGAGTCGGTCACCGAGGCGGTCACCACGTGGGTCCCGATGCTCAGGCTGCTGGTGGCGACACTGGTGCCAGTGCCCAGGTCCCCATCCCGGCTGGAGGACCAGCTCAGGGCGCTGCCGAGATTGCCGTCCTCGTAGTCCGACGCCGTGGCGGTGAACTGCACACTGTTGCCGAAGCTCACCGTTGCGCCCGCGGCAGGGCTGGTGATGGTGACCACCGGAGCCTGCTCACCCGGGTCGCCGGCGGAGACCACGCGGATGCGGTAGATGCTCAGCTGGTCGATGCCGCCGCGGCCGCTGGTGCGGTTGGTGTCGACCACCCGCACCTGAACCAGGCCACCGGTTGAGGAGGGCAGCTGGGTGCTGAGCACCTGCCGGCCGGTGCCGTTCAGCAGGGTGCCCAGGTTGACCCAGGGGCCCGAGCCGATCGCGTAGCTGAAGGCAAAGTTGTCGTTCTCCGAGTTGGTTGCGGCCTGGGCGTCCACCTCGAGGGTGACTACCGCACCAGGCTGCGCGTTGGCGATGGACCAGGTGTGCTGGAGCTGGCTGGTGCGCGAGGACGGCTTGCCACCACTGCTGGCCTCGGCGAGCACTTCGGCGCCGCCCGCCGTCGTGGTGCTGAGGTAGCTGCCCGAGACGATGCTGCCGAAGGTGGTCAGCTCGGAGGTCACGTTGGCTGAGAAGGGCAGGTTGATGGTGAAGGGGCCCACGTTTCTGCGAAACGGGCGGAACTTATGCTTTGCGGCTCAGTGCGGCGGCACCGGCGGCGAACAGCAGCATCAGGGTCAGCAGCGGCAGCAGGCCGGCCGCGGCAGGCAGTGCCGTGTCACCGGCGGTGTTGGGCAGCGCGACGGGCAGCGGAGCCGCTGCGGGTGCCTCAGCCG
>JAUMBX010000095.1:0-2277 GCA_032119515.1 Steroidobacteraceae bacterium
GGCATCCATGTTCGGCATCAGGGTCTTGTAGACGGTCATTGACTCGAGCATGTCCGTCGGGACCCCGTCGAGCATGATGCCGCGGCGATCCTCGGGGGATGCGGTGCTGACACCATTGATGGTCATTGCGTTGAGGTCGGCATTCATGCCGCGCACGGACACATATCGCCCCTCGCCCTGGTCATTCTCGACCATGATGCCCGGGACGCGCCGGAGGGATTCGGCGATGTTGATATCGGCGAAGTCGCCGGCGGCATCGGAGTCGACCACCGAGGACACCACGTTGGCCTCGCGCTGGGCTTCGATGGCATTGCGCAGCGTCGCCCGAGTGCCGGTGATGACCACCTCCTCCAAGGCCATGGGGTCGTTCGCCTGCGCGGTGACAGCGAGCGTCATGGCGATGGCAACAGCGAGGGTGCTGTGGGTAGTCCGAGGCGCAAGGAACCTGTTCATGGTGCTCTCTCCGTGGGCCGATATCGGCCGAGAGAGGCTAGGAGCGGTACCTTGCGCTTCGGACAGCGGTGGGTCGCGTCTCGGCCGTAAGCGCTGGGCTCAGCGGAGAGCTACCCCTCCGAGGCGAAATAGAACCGGTACTCTGCGGCCAGCTCACCGAGGGCAGGATGACCAGCCGCCGCGCCAGCGAACTGGGTCGCGGTCTCAATGGCCCACGCGAGGCCTTCCTCACCCAGGCCGTAGGTGGGGTCGTTCTGCATGGCCCACATGTTCTGGGCGCGCGTGAATGCGCGCTCGAAGTCGCGGCGGAGCAGCACTTTGCCATTCACCGAGACCTCGTAGCTCAGCACCAGATTACTGGTGATGACCAACGGGGTCAGGCCCAACGTGCTGCCTGCGATGATGGCTGAGAGGAGTCCTGCCGCCTGGCCGCCCGCTGTAGGCTGCAGCGTGTGGGTAACGCGCAGGCTGATCGGGCTGCCCGGCAGGTTCTGCTCGGTGCGGGAAAATGCGGGGACGGCCTTGACCCTCTGGAACAGGGGATCTGCCGCCACCGACGAGGAGAAGTTCATGGGGGGCAGTGGCGCTGGCGCCGGCGCCGGAACCTCGAGGGCCGGCGCTTGCAGGAGCGTTGTCTCCACTGGGGTTGAATCAGGTTCTGCCGCCTCTGCGGTGAACACCAGGAGGCAGGCGATTGCCGGGATCAGGTTGCGCATAGGGTGAATCCTTACTGGTAGCTGCTCAGCTGCACCACGGCAGCCAGCGCGGCCTCATTGGCCTGGCCCAGACCCCCGGTCGTGACCGGTTCGATTTCGCTGAAGGCGATGCCTTCGCGCCTGAGGAAGGCTGCCACGTGGCGGGCATCGAGGGCGAAGTTGACGTTCTGGGGTAAGACGCCCTGGTTCACCAGGCCGGCGAGATTCAGGGTGCCGACCGTAACGCCGAGCAGTTCCCCACCGTCCGATACCACCGGTCCACCGCTCGAGCCGGGCTGGATGGGGGCCGAAAACTGGAACAAGCCTTCCGAGCCACGCAGGCCCGCACGCGCACTGACGTTGCCACGCGTAACGTTCGGTGTATTGGCCAAAAGCCCCGCCAAGGGATAGCCCACGTTGGTCACCGCCTCGCCCAGGATCAGCCTCTGGCCCACCCTAAAGGGCAGTGCCATCGCCGTGTTTTGGCCGCTGTCGACCACCGCGAGATCCAGCAGGTCGCTGTCGGCGCGGCGGCTGACCGGGAAGGCGCGATCGCCTGCGGTGGCCTCCAGGGTGACGCAATCGCGGATCACGTGGGCAGCCGTCAGCAACTGGCCGCTTTCGTTGACGAAGAACGCCGTGCCGGTCTTGAAGGGCTCCTTCCTGCGGACGAAGCGCTCCGGCGCGATGCTGGCGACCTGACCGGCAGCTGGAAACCGTGCTGCCGAGGGGCGTAGTTCGCGCAGGACCTCGACCAGCACACCCGTGACGGTCTTGTGGAGCAGGGTCTTGAGTGCACCGGGATTGCCGGCAACCGCGTCGGCCTCCGTAAGCGTCGCTTCACGCAACTGAGACCCTGCCGCATCCAGGACCCGGTAATGCATGGTCAGGCGCATCTGGCCGGAGTCGCTTTTCCACTCGGGGTGCATGGTCAGCAGCAGGCCATAGGCTCCCTGCTGGCCGGGTGCCGCAGCGAGTGCACCAGGGAACAGTTTCCCGATGACCTCGGCACGTGAGTCCTCCAGGGCCTGGCCGGGGTCCACCCACGCGCCGAAAAGCGGCATGTAGAAGCGAAACTCCAGGGCCTCCTGCGGAAAGTACACGGCCAGCGCCGTGTCGTTCGGGACGG
>JAUMBX010000096.1:0-4114 GCA_032119515.1 Steroidobacteraceae bacterium
GGTGTGCCCGGGACAATGACGCACCTCGAGTGTCGAGTCGCCGACCTTGACCTCGTCACCCTGGTGCAGCCAGCGCTCCGGCTCGAAGCTGCCTGACTGGCCGAGCCCGAACATGGCGGCCTGCTGGGGCAGCTGGTCGATCCAGAACCGGTCGCCCTCGTGGGGACCCTCGATGGGCAGGGAGAGGCGCCTGGCCAGCTCGGCCGCAGCCCCGGCGTGGTCGATGTGGGCATGGGTCAACAGGATCTTCCCGAGCCTGACGCCGTGCTGCTCGACCACCGCGAGGATGCGATCGAGGTCACCGCCCGGGTCGATGACGGCTCCTTCAAGGGTCTGGTCGCACCAGATGACGGAACAGTTCTGGGCGAAGGCAGTGACGGGAACGACGACGGCGCGAAGGGTCATCCCAGCATGTTAACGCGCCGCGCGGGCAGAAAGGTTGGCGACCAACCGACCGGCGGCGCTCGCCGCGGTCACGATACGTAGCAGCCGCCGCCCCGCCGGTGAGCGGCGCAAGACCAGCATGGCCACGAAAGCCGCGGGGGCCGCCAGCGGATGGCCCTTGAGCCTGCGGGCTAACCTGAGTCCCCGCCCGACCCGGCCCAGGCCGCTGCGATAGGCCGACATCTCCCTGCCGAGTGCCTCGCGCTGGTCTCGGCTGCGCTGCATCAACGCCAGCCGCTTCGCAGTCAGCGCATCGATCCGTCGGCTCACGGCGGTGGCCCGAGTGCGTCCCGATCGCGCTGCAGTTCCTCGAGCGTCCCCGCGAGCAGGCCCGGCCGGCTGCGCAGGCCCGCCCGGACCACCAGGGCGGAGCTTGCTGCCAAGACCAGGCAGAGGCCGGTGGCCAGTCCGATCACCAGCAGGCGATGACCCTCCCAGAAGGCCACGATCAGCCAGAAAATGGCCAGCAGCAGTCCAAGCGCCGCCGACAGCAGCCCGAGCAGGGCCCAGAAGGCCATACGCAGGATGCGGGCGGCCTGCTCCTCGACCTCTGTCGCCGCCAGTTCAAGGCGAGTCTGCAGCAGGCCCAAAAGCGTTGCCAGCAAGCCGGTGGGGGACAGCACGGTCAGCGTCGCGAGGCGAGCAGGCCCATGATGAAACCGGCACCGGCTGCCATGGCCACCGCCGCCCATGGGTTTTCGTGCACGTAGTGGTCGGCATCCCGCGCGCGGGTACGGACCTCCTCCTCGATTTCCTGCAACCGTTCACGAGCCGCCCGGATCGAGCCCTCGGCCCGGCTGCGCACGTCCTCGGTCTTCTCGTCGGCCTCGCCGGCGGCCGCCTTCAACAAGGCCTCGGCGTCCTCGACGATGGCGCGCAGGTCGTCCATCAGCTGGCGGGTCTCTTTCCTCGCATGGTGCATCTTCGCATCCTCGTCCTGGAGTGGATTGACCCGTTCATCCTAGCTGCCCGGGGCCATCTGACAATAGCGGCTTTCATCAATGGGCACCCAGGGCAAACCCACGGCCAGGATGTCGTAGACTTGTTCCCTGCCCGCCGACAGGAGGCCGCTCCATGCAGTTCCCGACCCATCCCGTCCCGGACGACTTCGCCGCCTCGGCGGTGGTCAAGGCCGCCGACTACCAGCAGATGCTGGACCAGGCCGCAGGCGATCCAGAAGCCTACTGGACCGCGATCGCCCGGCGCCTCGACTGGATGCGTTTTCCCACCCGGATCAAGGACGTCTCCTTCGCACTCGAGGACTTCCACATCCGCTGGTACGAGGACGGGGAACTGAACGTGACGGTCAACTGCCTGGACCGACACCTGGCGACGCGGGCGGACAAGACGGCGCTCTTGTTCGAAGGCGACGAGCCTGGCCATTCGCGCGCCATGTCCTATCGGGAACTCTACGAACGCACCTGCCAGCTGGCCAACGGCCTGCGCGAGCTCGGCGTCGGCAAGGGCGACCGGGTGACGATCTACATGCCCATGGTGCCCGAGGCGGCCATTGCCATGCTGGCCTGTGCCCGGGTGGGCGCCATCCATTCCGTGGTCTTCGGCGGCTTCTCGCCGGAGTCGCTGGCCGGGCGCATTCACGACTGCGACTCGAAGCTGGTCATCACTGCCGACGAGGGCGTGCGGGGCGGGCGCAAGGTGCCGCTGAAGCTCAACGTGGACGCCGCGCTGGCGCGTGATGGCGGCATGCGGGTCGAGAAGGTGCTGGTGCTCAGGCGCACCGGGGCGGCCGTGCCGTGGGTGGAGGGTCGCGACCTGTGGCTCGATGAACTCGCCGATCGCCAGCCTACGACCTGCGAGCCAGCGCGCATGAACGCGGAGGATCCGCTGTTCATCCTCTACACCTCGGGATCGACCGGCAAGCCCAAGGGCGTGCTTCATACCACGGGCGGTTACCTGGCCTGGGCCACCCACACCTTTGCCTGTGTTTTCGATCACCACGAGGATGACGTGTTCTGGTGCACGGCCGACGTGGGCTGGGTGACCGGCCACAGCTACGTGGTATACGGCCCGCTGGCCAACGGCGCGACCAGCCTGGTTTTCGAGGGCGTGCCCACCTACCCGGACGCCAGCCGCTGCTGGCAGGTCATCGACACCCACGGGGTAACCATTTTTTATACCGCGCCCACCGCCCTGCGCGCACTCATGCGCGAGGGCGAGGGCCCGGTGAAGAAATACACCCGCTCCAGCCTGCGACTGCTGGGCTCGGTCGGTGAGCCGATCAACCCGGAGGCCTGGGAGTGGTATCACCGGGTCATAGGGGATGGCCGCTGCCCTATCGTGGATACCTGGTGGCAGACCGAGACCGGCGGCATGATCATCACTCCGCTGCCGGGCGTGACGCCACTCAAGCCCGGCTCTGGCACTTTCCCCCTGCCGGGCATCCGTGCCGGTCTGGTGGATAACAATGGTCAACTGCTGGACGGGGCCGCCGAGGGCAACCTGGTCCTGCTCGACAGCTGGCCGGGCCAGATGCGTAGCGTTTACGGCGACCACCAACGTTTCATCGACACGTACTTCAAGACCTATCCGGGGATGTACTTCACGGGCGACGGGGCACGCCGCGATGCTGACGGCTATTACTGGATCACCGGCCGGGTGGACGACGTCATCAACGTGTCCGGCCATCGCCTGGGCACCGCGGAAGTAGAAAGCTCGCTAGTCGCCCACCCACAGGTGGCAGAAGCCGCCGTGGTGGGCTGTCCACACGAGATCAAGGGCCAGGGTATCTACGCCTACGTCACGCTGGTCGCGGATGCTGAACCCACGGATGCACTGCGCCAGGAACTGAAGAACTGGGTGCGCAAGGACATCGGCGCGATCGCCACGCCCGATCACCTGCAGTGGGCGCCGAGCCTGCCCAAGACGCGCTCCGGAAAGATCATGCGCCGCATCCTGCGCAAGATCGCCGCCGACGAGGCCGACCAGCTGGGGGATACCTCCACCCTGGCAGACCCGGCGGTGGTCGACGACCTGGTCAGCGGCCGCCTTAACCGCAAGGCCTGACATGGCACACAGATCTGCCATGCTGGCGCTGCTCAGCCTGCTGGCCGGCACCGGCTGTGCCGCAGCGCCCGAGACGCCGGAGCAAATCTCGATCGCCACCTGGAATGCCGAGTGGATGATCGAACCGGCCACCTTCGAGGCCCTCGCAGCCACCTGCACGCCCCGCGAGATCCGCGTCACTGGCGAGACCCGCAGCATTCCGTGCGACCTGATCGGACGGACCCAGTGGAGTGAAGCGGACCTCGAGCGGCTGCAGGCCTTCGTCGGCGCCCTGCCCGTCGATGTGGTGGCGCTGCAGGAGGTGGACGGTGCCGCCACTGCTGCCAGGCTGTTTCCCGGCTGGCAGGCCTGTTTTACCGGCCGCGAGCATGTGCAGAACGTGGGCATCGTCGCGAAGCCCGGTATCCCCATGCGCTGCAACCAGGACTACCGCGCGCTCGGCCTGGCGGAGAACACCGTCCGCTGGGGCGTGGACGTCAGCCTGTTTCCGGATACTCCACGGGAGATCCGCCTGCTCGGAGTGCACCTGAAGTCCGGCTGCAACCGCGACTCGCTGGTAAGCGAGCGCGAGGCCTGCTCGGTACTGCAGCGGCAGGTGCCGTTACTGGAGGCCTGGATCGACGCGCGCGCCGAGGCCGGGGAGAGG
>JAUMBX010000097.1:0-7890 GCA_032119515.1 Steroidobacteraceae bacterium
CGCATTGGCCCCATTGGCGGAGGCCACGGCCCTCACGGCAGATGGGCGGCCGAGGCTTGTGCTCAGCTGCAGGTAACTCCTGACTTCGCCGTAGGGGATCTCGGCGAGCGCTTTCCACACCGCGTTCTGAAAGGGTGTGCCGGCAGTCTTCAACGGGATATCAAATGCCTTCCGCTCGCCGAGGAAGTATTCATCGAGTTGTTCGCGGACCCGGTCGAGCAGGGGGTGCCCGCCCTCGGTCAGTCGTGCCGAACAGGCGCGTTCAAGGCGACGGTCGATCTGCAGTCGCCGTGTACGGTTTGCCCAGTCGCAGAGGCAGAGTTGGTCGTCATGCACGGCCAGCAGGAGTGCTCCTGCCGGGCTCTGGTAGGACTGCAACCACATTGGGCTGGCACCGGGCCTCAAGCAGCAGCCTCGCGGCCTTACTCGTTTTCCATTCCGACCGCCACGTCAACCAGCCTGCCATCCTCGACAGATATCCGCAGGAGGATCGGGTGGCAGCAGACCTGGCAGTCTTCGACGTATTCCTGGTCGCCCGCCGACTCGTCCACGAAGACGTCGACCGTCTCCCAGCAGTAGGGGCATTGAATGCCAGCCGTTGACACGGGGAGAGCTCAGTCCTCGACCAGGAAGCTCCGGAGCTGCTCGCTGCGGCTGGGATGACGCAGCTTGCGCAGCGCCTTGGCCTCGATCTGCCGGATGCGCTCGCGGGTGACGTCGAACTGCTTGCCGACTTCCTCGAGCGTATGGTCCGTGGTCAGGTCGATGCCGAAGCGCATGCGCAGGACCTTGGCCTCGCGCGGGGTCAGCTGGCTCAGTACCCCATGGACGGTCTCGCGCAGCGACTCGCTGGTGGCGGATTCCAGCGGGCTCTCGGCCGCGGTGTCCTCGATGAAATCTCCCAGGTGTGAATCCTCGTCGTCGCCAATCGGGGTTTCCATCGAGATGGGCTCCTTGGCGATCTTGAGCACCTTGCGGACCTTGTCCTCGGGCATCTCCATGCGCTGGGCCAATTCGTCGGGCGTGGGCTCGCGACCCATCTCCTGCAGCATCTGCCGGCTGATGCGGTTCAGCTTGTTGATGGTCTCGATCATGTGCACCGGGATGCGGATGGTGCGCGCCTGGTCGGCGATCGAGCGGGTGATGGCCTGGCGAATCCACCAGGTCGCGTAGGTGGAGAACTTGTAGCCGCGGCGGTATTCGAACTTGTCCACCGCCTTCATCAGGCCGATGTTGCCTTCCTGGATCAGGTCCAGGAACTGCAGGCCGCGATTGGTGTATTTCTTGGCGATGGAAATGACCAGCCGCAGGTTGGCCTCGACCATTTCCTTCTTGGCGCGCCGTGCCTTCGCCTCGCCTGTGGCCAGTTCACGGTTGATCTCCTTGATCTCGTGTATCGACAGGTGCAGGAGACCTTCGATCTCCTTGAGCGCCTTCTGCCTGCTGGTGACCTCTTCCTTCAGGCGCCCCAGCGGCGCGGAGTGCTTGCGCTTGGCCTTGACGTGCTTGTCCAGCCAGCGCACGTTGGTCTCGTTGCGCGGGAAGCTGGTGATGAAATCCTTGCGCGGCATGCCCGCCTGCTTGACGCAGACCAGCATGATCTCGCGCTCCAGCCGGCGGATTTCGTCGAGGTGTCCGCGCAGGCTCAGCACCAGCGCATCGAACATGCGCGGGGCGAGTTTCAGTTCCATGAACTGGTCGGCAAGCTTGGTCCGGGCCTTCGCCAGCTTGGGGTCCTTGTCTACCTTGGGCTCCTTGAGGCCCTTTAGGACGGCGTTGTAGCCGCGCTGAATGGCTGCAAAGCGCTTGGCGGCCTCGACCGGGTCGGGCCCGGTATCTGCCGCTTCTTCCTCGGACTCGACCTCGTCGTCGTCGATGTCCTTCTCTTCCTTCTGCAGGGCCGCGACCTTCGGGTTGGTCGGCTGGGCGATCTCGTCGGGTGCGTTGGGATCGATGAAGCCCGTGATGACTTCGGTCAGGCGCCCGCCGCCCGCCTTGATGGGCTCGTAGGCCTTCAGCAGCAATTCGTAGGTGGGTGGATAGCTGGCGAGTGAGCGCTTGACCTGGTCCAGCCCTTCCTCGATGCGCTTGGCAATGCGAATCTCACCCTCGCGGGTGAGTAGCTCGACGGTGCCCATTTCGCGCATGTACATGCGCACCGGATCAGTGGTGCGGCCGAATTCCGCATCAGCCACGGCGAGTGCCGCAGTGGCTTCCTCGACCGCCTCGTCATCGGCCTGGACGGCCTGGTCGGACAGCGACAGCGCATCGGCGTCGGGGGCCTTCTCGTACACCGGGATGCCCATCTCGTTGATGGTGCTGACGATGTCCTCGATCTGCTCCGGGTCGACGATCTCCGGCGGCAGGTGATCGTTGACTTCCGCGTAGGTGAGGAAGCCCTGTTCCTTGCCCCGCGCGATCAGCAGCTTCAGCTGCGACTGGCGCTCGTCGGGTAGGGGTACGGCGTTGGCGCTGGCCTTCTTGTCGCTCACGGTGACACCTGTGGGCCGGGGAAAACAGCCGGCCATGATACACCATTGGAGCCGTTGCTGCCCGGGTCGTTCCCTTTCGCCTTAGCGTTCGCGGCGCGGGGCCCTGGTCAGAAGTGCTTGAAATTCAAGCTGTTCCTCAGGAGTCAGCTTGCGTTCCCGGGAGGCTTCGATCAGCTCGTCGAGGCGCCGCTGGGGGCCGGTCTCGCTCAGCAGGCGCTCCACCGCCCTGGCCAGCTCGGTGGCGGCCCGGCTTTCCTCCCCCACCAGGGACTCCGTGGCGGCCAGGGCGGCCAGCCGGGCGCCTTCGGGACGTTCCCGCCAGCGCTCGACCAGCCGCGCGGTGGACAACCCCGGCTCGGTCCGGGCCATGTCCAGCAGCTCGGCCAGCACGTCCGCGCCGCGCAGGCCACAGGCGCGCAGCGGCCCGGGATCGGTCACGGCCCGGGCGGCGGCAGGGTAATGCAGGACCAGCGTGATGGCCTGCGTCAGCAAGGGCTTGCGCCCCGCCAGCGGGGCCGACCCCGAGCGTCGACCTCGATCGGCCCGGGCCGGGTGGGCGGGGCCGGTGGTCCCCAGCAGCTCCTGCAGCCGGTTGGCCGGCATGCGCACTCCCTCGGCCAGCCGCTCCAGCAGCAGGGCGCGGTAGACCCCTTCGGGTACCCGGGCCAGCAGCGGGCGGGCGAGCTCGGCCAGCCGGGCCCTGCCGTCCACGCTGCCGAGGTCGACCTGCGAGGAGAGTTGGCCGACCAGGAATTCCGACAGGGGCACTGCCCCGGCGAGACGCGCCTCGAAGGCCTCGCGACCTTCTTCCCCCACCAGCGAGTCCGGGTCCTGGCCGTCGGGCAGGAACAGGAAGCGCAACTGGCGCCCGTCGCGGGCGTGGGGCAGTGAATTCTCCAGCGCTCGCCAGGCTGCAGTCCGCCCCGCCCGGTCGCCGTCGAAGCAGAACACCAGCTCGTTGGTGACCCTGAACAGGCGGGACAGATGTTCGGTGGTGGTGGCCGTGCCGAGCGTCGCCACGGCGTACTGGATACCGGACTGCGCGAGGCGCACCACGTCCACGTAACCCTCCACCACCAGCAGCCGATCGATCTGCCTCAGCGACTGGCGCGCCTCGTAGAGCCCGTAGAGTTCCCGGCCCTTGTGGAACAGGGGGGTCTCGGGAGAGTTCAGGTACTTGGGTTCACCGGCACCCAGGGTCCTGCCTCCGAAGCCTACCGTCCTGCCGCGGAGATCGCGGATGGGAAACATGATCCGGTCACGAAAGCGGTCGTAGTGGCCGGACTCCCGGCCGCCGCTGCGCTCGATCACCAGGCCCGCCTCGGCCAGGCGCTCAACTGCCTCCGGATTGCCGCCGAAGCGCCTGAGCAGGGCGTCCCAGGCGTCGGGTGCGTAGCCGATGGCGAAGCGGACCCGGCTTTCGCTGGTGATGCCGCGTGCGTCGAGGTAGTCGCGGGCCGGCTGGGAATCGCGCAGCGCCTCGCGATAGAACTGGGTGACCTCACCGAGCAAACCGTGCAGGTCGTCCTGGGGCCGGCTGCCGCCGCGGCTTTCGTCCCGCGGAACTTCCATGCCGATCCGGGAGGCGAGTTCCTCCACCGCCTCCGGAAAGGGCAGCCGGTCGTGTTCCATGAGGAAGCCGAGCGCAGTGCCGTGGGCCCCGCAACCGAAGCAGTGATAGAACTGCTTGTCCGGACTCACCCAGAAAGAGGGGGTTTTCTCGTTGTGGAAGGGGCAGGGCGCTTTCCACTCCCGGCCTGCCTTCTTCAGCTGCACGCGGCTGCCCACCACTTCGACGATGTCGGTGCGGGCGAGCAGCTCGTCGATGAAGGTTTGTGGGATGCGGCCGGCCATTCAGCCGCCGAGGCTGGCCTTTATGCGCGCCGACAGCGCGCCCATGTCGGTTCGGCCCTGGACCCTGGGCTTGATCAGGCCCATGACCTTGCCCATCTCCTTCATGGAGGACGCTCCGGACTCGGCGATGGCCTCGCGAATGAGGTCGTTCAGCTCGGCCTCCGACAGCTGGGCGGGCAGGTATGCCGCGAGCCAGTCGATCTCTGCTGCTTCCCGTAACGCCAGGTCCTCGCGCCCGCCGGCTCTGAATTGCTCGACGGAGTCCTTGCGCTGCTTGACCATCTTCTCGATGACCGCGAGCACCTGGGTATCGTCAAGCTCGATGCGCTCGTCCACCTCGCGCTGCTTGATGCCGGCCTGCAGCATGCGGATGAGCCCGAGGCGATCCTTGTCGCCCGAGCGCATCGCGTTCTTCATGTCCTCGGTGATGCGGGCCTTGAGGCTCATGGCCCCGCCACGTTCAGCGGGCTGCTGCCCGAGAGGGCTCCCGGACGGTGCGCTTCATGGCGCGCTTGACCGCGGCGGCCTTCTTTCTTTTACGTTCCTGGGTGGGCTTCTCGTAGAATTCACGGCGGCGCAGGTCGGTCAGCACCCCGGCCTTCTCGCAGGCGCGCTTGAAGCGCCGCAGGGCGGCGTCAAAATACTCGTTTTCGCGGATACGGACGCTGGGCATGCGGACCTCGAACCTCACTCCAGAGCAAAGGGCCGCGGATTGTAAGCGAAAACCGCCGGCGGAGCAAAGCCACCCCCCATGAAGGTCCTGGGCATCGAAACTTCCTGCGACGAGACGGCCGTGGCCCTGTACGACGGTACCGCCCTGCTGGCCGCCGAGGTCTTCAGCCAGTTCGACCTGCACCGGGCCTGGGGCGGGGTGGTGCCCGAGCTGGCTGCCCGGGACCACGTGCAGCGCCTGCTGCCCATGATCGCGGCCACCCTCGAGGCTGCAGGCTGTCCCCTGGAGGCGGTAGAGGGGGTCGCCTGCACCACCGGGCCCGGGCTGATCGGCGCCCTGCTGGTAGGCAGCTCGCTGGCCAGCGCCCTGGCCTTTGCGCGGGGCTGGCCGGCGGTGGGCATCCACCACCTGGAGGGCCATCTGCTGGCTCCCATGCTGGAGGCCGAGGCCCCGGCTTTCCCCTACCTGGCCCTGCTGGTCTCCGGTGGCCACACGCAGCTGGTTCGGGTGGACGGGGTGGGCTGCTACCGGATCCTCGGCGAGTCGCTGGACGACGCGGCCGGGGAGGCCTTCGACAAGACTGCCAAGCTGCTGGGGTTAGGCTATCCCGGCGGGCCCGCGCTCGCGGCCCTGGCCGCCCGGGGGCGGCCGGACCGTTACCGTTTTCCGCGACCGATGCTTGACCGTCCCGGCCTCGATTTCAGCTTCAGCGGCCTGAAGACGGCGGTCGTGACCGAGGTGCGCGGCCGCGAACCGGATGAGGCCGACCGCGCCGACCTGGCCCGTGGGTTCGAGGAGGCGGTGGTCGAGACCCTGGTGGGCAAGTCGCTACGCGCCCTGCAATCCACCGGGTTGGAGCGGCTGGTCATCGCCGGCGGCGTGGGGGCCAACCAGCGGCTGCGGCAGCGGCTGGCCGAAGCCTCGGCGGCGCGCGGTGTCAGCGTTTACTATCCGCGGCCGGGATTGTGCACCGACAATGCCGCCATGATCGCCTACGCGGGCCATTGCAGGCTGGTGGCGGGCGAGCGTCACGATCTGCCGCTGGAGGCCCGCGCGCGCTGGCCGCTGGATGAACTGCGACCCCCGTCTTGAGGCGGGCAAGGAAAGGACATTGGACAAGATTTTCCTCAGGGAACTGACCACCGAGACCGTCATCGGCATCTTCGACTGGGAGCGGGAGGTCAAGCAGACCCTCGCGGTGGACCTGGAGATGTCGGCGGACATCGCGCGGGCGGCCAGCCGTGACCACATCGATGCCACCCTCAACTACAAGGCGGTGGCCAAGCGCGTGCTGGCCTTCATTCAGGAGAGCCGCTACCAGCTGGTGGAGACCCTCGCCGAGGAGATCGCCCGCCTGATCCTGACCGAGTTCGAGGTCGATTGGGTCAAGGTGACCCTGCACAAGCCGGGCGCCATCCGTTTTTCGAAGGACGTTGGCGTCATGATCGAGCGCAGCCGGGCAGGGCTTGCGCCCGCGCCCGATGCCTGAGGTCTACGTCGCGGCAGGCAGCAACGTCAGGCCCCGCGAGCACCTGCGCCGGGCCCTTGCGATGCTGCGCGAGACCTGGCCCTCGCTCCGGGTGTCCACGGCTTACCAGAACCCGGCCGTCGGTTTCGAGGGCGAGGACTTCATCAACCTGGTGGCCGGCTTCCAGACCGACTGGCCGCTGTCGGAGATCCTGGCGCGCCTCCACGCCATCGAGGCAGCCTGCGCGCGGCCGCGGGACGCCCCCAAGTGGGGGCCCCGCAGCATGGACCTCGACGTCCTGACTTGCGGTGAGCTGGTCGGCGAGTTCCCGGGTGCGGTGCTGCCGCGCCCGGACCTGCTGCAGAAGCCCTACATGCTGGGCCCCATGGCGGAGCTCGCACCCGCCCTGCGCCATCCCACCGACGGTCGCAGCATGCGTGAGTTGTGGGCCGCGATGGGCGGGGCTGAGGCCCTGCGGCCGGTCAGCCTCGAGGAAGGGGCGTGACCGCCGGACTACTGTCCGCCGAGGCTGCGCCCGCCGTCGACCGCCAGCACCTGGCCCGTGACGAAAGGGGCTTCCGCGGCAAAGAACCACGCCGCCTTGGCGATGTCCTCGGCGGAACCGACCCGGCCGAGCGGGGTCCGGGACAGGATTTTCTGCTTCAGGGTTTCGTCCAGGTCGCCCTCGGGCCAGAGCACGGGCCCCGGGGCGATGGCGTTGACCCTGACGTGGGGCGCCAGTTCCCGGGCCAGCGAGCGGGTGAGCATGATCAGCCCCGCCTTGGCGCTCGAATAGGCCGGATGGCGTTTGAGGGGCCGCACGCCGTGGATGTCGACCAGGTTCAGGATCAGGCCTTCGTGCAAGCGCAGCTGTCCGGCAGCTGCCTGGGCCAGAAACAGCGGGGCACGCAGGTTGGTGCCGATCAGGTCGTCAAACTGGCTGCCCGTCACCTCGGCCAGAGGCGTGGGGTAGAAGGTGGAGGCGTTGTTGACCAGGATGTCGAGCCGGCCCAGTCGCGCAACGGTGTCCTTCACCAGCTGCGAGAGCTGTTCCAGTTGCAGCAGGTCCGCCTGCAGCGCGATGGCCGAGCCGTGCCTGAGCGCATTAAGCTCACCGACCAGTGTGGCCGCCTCCCCGGCCGAGCCACGGTAGTGGATGGCCACGCTGGCCCCGCCCGCATGCAGGCGCCTCGCCATGGCCGCGCCCAGCCGGCGCGCCGCGCCGGTCAGCAGCGCCACCTTGCCGTTCAACGCGCCCGCAGCCTGATCGTTCATCGATCAACCTTAACCCAAAGCCCGGCAGGCTGCGCGTGCTGACGGCGCTGCCGCTGCCGGAACTCGACGCCGCTGAGCGGGACCACTGCGCCAGGGTCGAGGCCCTGATCGGCGCCGAGCTCGATTCC
>JAUMBX010000097.1:7900-8607 GCA_032119515.1 Steroidobacteraceae bacterium
GTGAACCTGCTCCGCGGGCGGCTGGATGCCCTTCGCGCGATTCATGGAGCTGGCCCTGTTTGCGCCGGGGCTGGGTTACTACAGTGCGGGCGCACGCAAGTTCGGCACACACGGCGATTTCGTGACTGCGCCGGAGTTGACGCCCGTGTTCGGCGCCTGCCTGGCCAGCTCGGTGGCCGGCGCCCTGGAGCAACTCGGTGATGGCGACCTGCTGGAGGTGGGGGCTGGCAGCGGTGCCCTGGCGGCCAGCCTGCTGCGTGAGTTGCAGACGCTGGGTCGGCTGCCGCGGCGCTACCGCATCCTGGAGGTGAGCGCCGAGCTCAGGCAGCGGCAGCACGAGGCCCTGGAATCGCTGGGCGAGCTGGCCGCGCGGGTGGAGTGGCTGGATGCCCCGCCGGCCGCGGACTGGGATGGCGTGCTGGTCGCCAACGAGGTGCTGGATGCGCTGCCCGTCGAGCGCTTCATGCTCGGTCAGGAGGGCATCGATTGCATCGGCGTCGTGCGCGCGGCGTCTGGTTTCGCCTTCGAGCCCCGTCCGGCCGACGACGAACTGGCTGCTGCGGTGGATCGGCGCCTGGTCGGGCTCGCGCGCCTGCCGCCCGGGTATGTGAGCGAGCTTGCCCGCTGGAGCGGTCCCTGGGTCGAGGCCCTGCTGGCCCGCCTCCGGCGCGGGCTCGCGCTGTTCATCGACTATGGCCTGCCGCGTG
>JAUMBX010000097.1:8617-12585 GCA_032119515.1 Steroidobacteraceae bacterium
ATCACGCCTCGCGGCAGGGAGGCTCGCTGTGCGGATTTTTCCGGCATCGTCGAGTGGAGGACGTGCTGGCTCGACCCGGCCTGCAGGACCTGACCGCCTGGGTCGATTTCACCACCGTGGCCGAGGCCGGCTTGGCCGCCGGCTTCGAGGTCGCCGGGTTTGCCACCCAGGCGCATTTCCTGATGGCTTGCGGGATGGACACTGCCCTCGAGCGCCACGCCTGCGGGCTTACGCCGCTCGCGGCCCGGCGGCTCGCACAGGCGGGCGCCACCTTGGTGCTGCCTGGTGAGATGGGCGAGCGTTTCAAGGTCATCGGCCTCGGTCGCGGGCTGGTCAATGCAGTGCAGGGATTCGGCTTCCGTGACCTCGCGGGCAGCCTCTAGGAGCGGAGCATGGACTTGATGCAGGCGGTGGTGCTGGCGGTGGTGCAGGGGCTGTCCGAATTCCTGCCCATCTCGAGTTCGGGGCACCTGATCCTGGTGCCCCACTTCCTGGGCTGGGGGGACCAGGGGCTGGCCTTCGACGTCGCCGTGCACGTGGGCACGCTGGGGGCGGTTCTGGCCTATTTCCGGCGTCCGCTGGTCGCCATGGCGGTGGCCTGGACCCGCTCCCTGCGCAGTTTCGAACTGGATGCAGACGCGCGCCTGGCCTGGTGCGTGATCCTCGGCACGGTCCCGGTCGGCATTGCAGGGCTCGCCTTCAGTTCGCTGATCGAGACCTACCTGCGCAACCCGCTGTTCGTGGCCTGTACGCTGACCGTGTTCGGGCTGCTGATGTGGCTGGCCGATCGGCTGGGTCGTCAGGAGCGCGACGAGTACAGCCTCGGCTGGCGGGAGGCCGTGCTGATCGGCTGCGCCCAGGCACTGGCCCTGATGCCCGGTACCTCGCGCTCCGGCATCACCCTCACTGCAGGCCTCGCGCTCGGCCTCAGCCGATCGGCCGCCGCCCGCTTCTCGTTCCTGCTGGCGGTGCCCGGCATCGGTATGGCCGGCGGCTACGAGCTGCTCAAGATGGTGTCGGGTGAGGCGAGCGTGGACTGGGGCATGATGGCCGTCGGCATGCTGGTGGCGGGACTCACCGGCTATGCCTGCATTCACCTGCTGCTGAAGGTGATCGAGCGGATCGGGCTGCTGCCCTTCGCGCTGTATCGCTTCCTGATCGCCGGCCTGATCCTGGTGTCCTTCACCTGACGTTTCTGTCGGCTTGATGGTGAAAGCCGGCCAACTCGCCCTGCCGGCTCACCGACTTTCGTAGGATCCTCCCCTGCATTCGGGACAGGGAGGTCACCATGCGTTTCAGGACCGTGTTCGTCGTCATCGTGCTGGCGGGAATCGCCTGCTTCAGCCAGCCCTCGGGGGCGACCAAGACCGGCTGGCTGTCCACCAGCCAGGCCGAGGAAGCCGGCCGGCTCGAAGGCCATTGGGGTGTCTCGCCAAGCGGTGAGGCCCGTTATTCCATCCCCCTGCCGCTGCCGCGAGGCACCGCGGGGCTGACGCCCGGACTCGCCCTCGAGTATGCGCATTCGACCCGCCGTGGTGCCATGGGCGCCGGCTGGACGCTCGCTGCCGGGTCCCTGATCGCCCGCTGTCCGCGCACCCTCGAGCCGGATGGGCGACACGCGCCGGTGGGGCTCGATCGGGACGATCGCTACTGTCTCGACGGCAGCAGGCTCATGGTGCAGGGAGGGCGACCGTATGGCTCGCTGGGCGCGGAATACCGCAGCGATCCGGACTCCTACGCCCGGATCCGCTCAGCCGGTACGGCAGGATCGGGACCGGCGAGCTTCACGGTGGAAACCGCCGATGGCCTGATCCACGAGTACGGCACCACCGCCGACTCGCGCATCGATCGAGTCGGGCGAGAGCCGACGCCCCGGGCCTGGGCTCTGGCGCGCACCCGCGACCGGGCCGGCAACTACATCGACTACCAGTACGTGGAGGATGCCGAGCACGGCGACTTCCGCCTGCAGCGCATCCGCTGGAGCGGTCACCTGGGCCGCGGACTGGCACCGTCCCATGAGTTACGTCTTGCCTGGGCAGCCCGTCCGGCCACCGATGTCGATCAGGGTTACCGCGAGGGCATGCCGGTTCGGCGCAGTCAGCGGCTGGTGCGGGTCGACCTGCTGCACGGCAGCTCCGTCATCGGCCGCTACCTCATGGACTATGCAGCCGCGCCGTCGAGCGCGGGCGCGAGCCGGCTGACTTCGATCCGGCGCTGTGGTCCGGAGGGTCTCAGCTGCCTGTCGCCGACCCGGATCGAGTGGCAGGACGGCCTGCCCGGTGTGGGAGCGCGTCAGTCGATGTCCCTGCTGCTGACGGGCCGTCCCGGTATGCCCGAACAGGCGCGCTGGTGGAGTGCGGACATCAACGGCGACGGCCGTTCCGACCTGGTCTACACGGCTGGCAGTCCGGGCACGCTCCGCTACCGCCTCGGTCAGCCGGATGGGCGGCCTGGTGCGGAGCGGGACACCCGAATCCCCGCCCCGGTCGGGGCAGGGGTCCCCATCGCCTACGACAAGGACGCGGCCCGGGACGTGCTCCTTCGTTCCGCCACGGGCCACTGGCAGGTCATCCTCGGCGGCCCGGACGGGCTGGGGCAGGTGGTCGAGACCGGCCTGGTGGCCGACGTGGTGGACTTCCGCGGGGCGGATCTCAACGGCGACGGTCTCGGCGACCTCGCCTATTCGGCCATCGAAGGTCACTCCGGCAATGGCCTGTCGGTGTGGGTGCGCTACAACCGCGGTACCGCGGGCTTCGCGCCCACCCCCGTCAGGCTGTACGACCAGTCCTTCGAGGCGGGCTATGAGTGGCCGGAGGGTGGCACTTTCCTTGGTTATCCGGGGCAGCGCATCGATCTCGACGGGGACGGTGCCGAGGATTTGCTCATGGACGAGGGGCGCTCCATCGCGCGGATTTCCGCTCACCAGCGCACCAGCGAGGGCTTCTCGAGCAGCTTCACACGAGGCGTGCCTGCCGACCTGAACGGCGATGGCTGTACCGATTTCATCTACCCGCATTACCTCGGTCAGTGGCGGGTTCGGTACAGTCCCTGCCAGGTCTCGGGTGTGGCGACCGTCGAGGTTCTCGGCCCTTCGCACGCCGGCCTGGCCGGACCGCTGGTGGCCCTGGACTGGAACGACGACGGTCGTGAAGACATCGCCTATGCCGATGCAGCAGGCGGCTGGCGGGTGCTCCTGGCCTCGGCCGAGGGTCTGGCGGGTCCGCTGTCCACCGGGCTCGCCCATGGCAATCCGCTGACTGCGCTGGCCGGCGACCTGGACGGCAACGGACAGGCCGACCTGCTGCTGCAGTCCAGTGGTTCGTTGGCCTGGCACCTGCGACGCGGCCCGCGTGCCGACCTCGCCGTCTCAATCACCGACGGGCTCGGCCTGAGGGTCGAGTTTGCCTATGCCTCGCTGGCCGACCCCGGGATGTACGAGGAGGGCACGATAGAGTCTGCAGCGCTCAGGATGCAGCGCGCGGTACGAACGGTGGTGTCACGCTGGTCGGTCAATGACGGGGCCGGCGGCGGTGGTCGACGGACCTGGGCAATGAGCTACCTGTCGCTGCTGGCCGACCCGGCGCGAGGCACCGCCGCCGGTTTTGCCGGGCGCAGGAGTCGGGAGCTGGGTGCGGAAGGCCAGACCGTCGTCGAGCGCTGGCGTCGGGATCATCCCTATGCGGGCCGCCTGATCCGACTGGAGCGACGCGATGCCACCGACCGCCTGCTGGCCAGCGAGGAGCTGGGCTGGACGTCGCTGGCGCTCGGCGCCGGCAGTGCAGCCCGCCACCACGTTTACCTGTCGCGGCAGGAAAGCCACGACTACGAACCTGACGGGCGCAGCGGCCGCGCGCCGTTCCGGACCGGCCTCATGCAGGTGGAGGCCGTTGATCCCCAATCAGGCCTGGCGACCGACTTCACTCACACAATCCGGGAAGGTGCCGGCGGGATGCACGCCGGCAGCGAGC
>JAUMBX010000098.1:0-3001 GCA_032119515.1 Steroidobacteraceae bacterium
AAACCTAACCGACTGACTTGGTAACGCGCATTCTCCGTGTAGATACGAAGACCATCGGTCGCAGTGCTGCCACCTGATGGGTTCAGAATGTTCACCGCAGACAGCGCCGTGACCGGCGTCGCACCCAGGGCAATGGCAACGGCGGTGGCCAGGACTACAGGCGCCATTCCAGCCAGCGAGTCCCTGCCCAACATTGATAACTTCGGGTCTTTGTTACTCATCTCGATCCTTCCCTCCATTTACAGACGCCGAAGCGCCGATCACTTCCACCGCGCCGGATGACGTGGCACGGTCCATCTTCAGGAAAGAGGCAGGTGTTGTATGTCCCATGAAACATGGGATGCGTGCTGAGGTACCTGGGTGTTATGTTCAGTCCAGAGGAAAATCGCAGCCATGCCCAGCCAGGCAACTGATCCAGAAATCGTTCTCAAGCCGCGCACGGCAATGATCGTGGAGGACAATCAGGCCTTCGCCGGGGTCATCGCGGACGCGCTCGGCACCCTCGAGGGGACATGGAGCGTCCTCCACCACGCAATGGGTTCAAGCGCCATCGCCACGCTGTCTGACCCGGGATTCCGCGCGGACCTGGTGCTGGTGGACCTCGGCTTGCCAGACATTAGTGGCCTGGAGGTGATTCGGGCAGCTCGCCAGCATTACGAGGACGTGCCAATCCTGGTCATCTCGGTGATGACCAATGCGGAGTCGGTGCTCGAGGCGATCAAGCATGGCGCGCGAGGTTACCTGCACAAGGCCGACTCGCTGCTCTCTATTTCCCATGCCATCACGGGCGTGATGGAGGGGCAATACCCGATCAGTCCCTCACTGGCCCATTACCTGTTTCAGTTGGCGCACTCCAGGCCGCAGGCAGTTGAGAACCCGGGAGAACATCTTTCGGCAAGGGAGCTTGAGTTGCTGAAGCTGCTGGGCCAGGGGCACACCTATGAGGAAGCGGCGAAGCTCATGGCCATCTCCCTGCATACGGTACAAACCTACTCCAAGCGCATTCACCTGAAACTGCAGGTCACCCGCAAGAGCGCAGCGCTGGCCGAGGCCCGGAAGCTGGGCCTGATCTGAATACCAGCCATACTTATGTCAAAAAGTCATTCGCGCGCTTCAGGCCTGTCTTTGGCGTAAAGTGCGGGGGTCTTGACCGTTACCCGGTCAACCCAGGAGCACACCATGAAATCCCGTCTAACCCTGTCGCTGCTTGGCCTGGCCGTAGTGCTAGCAGCCCCCTCGCTGCCCGCAGGTGCCTTCGGCGTCGACGTCTGCTACAACGCCCCGGAGTCGGGACTGGGCTTGATCCGCAACTGCATCGGGGTCGAGGAATCCTGCCGCACCAGCAACCTGAATCCCTCCGGTGAGGTGTCCTGCCGCGCTGAGGCGCTGGCCGACAGCCTGAGTGGCCTGACCGGCAGCAACAGCATCATAGGCGGACGCAGCCTGGTACACAGTGACTCCACCTACCTGATGGCGCAGCTGATTGGCTACACGCCCTGGCAGGCCTACCAGGTGATGATCTACGACGAGGCCACCGACCAGTCGGATTATTTTCCCTTCGACCAGCTGGGCCGGCAGATGCTCACCGATGAGGAGATCGCCGCCTGCCGATCCAATTGGGGCCGGACCATGCCGCGGTACTGCCTGGTCCTGACGCCTGTGATGAACGGCATCTACAAGTTCAACGACGAGGCCGGCGGCATGCTGCTGCACCTGCACGCGCGCTACTCACCCAACGGCGCCCCGCCTCCGGACATCGGCTTTCCCGCCGACTACCTTTCCGCCGACAACGCCCGGTATGAACCGCTGGTGAACAACCTCCGCGACTGGGCCTTCGACCGCCGCCCGGATGCCTGCGTGGCGGGCATCCTCGCCCGCACCCAGTCACCCAACCCGACCTTGATCCGCTGCGAGGTACGCGACCGGGTCATCAAGAGCCCCCAGAACTTCTTCTCGGCCGGCGTGTCCCGACTGCAGATCCCGTTTTCATCCAAGCTCGGCACGCTGGTGGTCAACGACGACGAACGCGGCACGGTGCTGGCAGCCGACCGCAGTTTCCAGGACTACATCGCGCCCCATCAGGTGGCCTTCGCCAAGCTGGGCGTCTTCCTGCACGCCTACGCCGATCGTTTTTCGCATCATTTGTGCACCGACCGCTCGTGGTTCCGACGCGAGTTCTCTGGTGACTATGACAGCCGTTACGACTCGCGGACCTGCGCGCAAGGCAGCCACTTCCTGTGGCATGCCTGGGAGCAGGGCACCTATCAGGACGGCGGCAACCTTGCACCCCAGTACCAGACCATACGGCCGACGTTGGCTGCGGTCTACGTGCAACTGCTGGATAACGCTCGCCTGAGGGGCCTGCCCCTCAAGGCAGGCGTCGACCAGGAAGCCATCGTGGAGCGCCTGGTCGAGGTCCTGGGTCTTTATGACCCGCAGGTCCGGCTGGATGCCATGGTCTCGCTGATGGACGAACTGGGAGCGCTCCCACTGCCAGGACACGGCAGCGTGGCCGACCTGAGCCTGGAACAGTGGCTGGAGGCGGCCGGCGCACCCCGGCGCTGATATAGTCTCGTCCTGGCCCCAGGGAGCCCAGGACGATGTCCAACCCGCTGCTTGCAGAGATCGATCGCTATCGCCCGGAATTGACCCTGGCGGAGGCCTGCACGCCGCCCGCCTCCTGGTATACCGATCCCCGTTTCCACGAGCTGGAGCTGCACACGACCTTTGCCCGTTCCTGGCAGTACGCCTGCCGGGTCGACCAGGTCCGTGAGCCGGGCCGCTACGTCACCGTGGAAATTGCCGGCGAACCGCTGGTAATCGTCCGGGGCAACGACGGGGTCCTGCGCGGTTTCTTCAATGTCTGCCGGCACCATGCCGCAGCCGTGATGACGGAACCACAGGGCTGCGTCAAGCGCCTGACCTGCCCCTATCACGGCTGGACCTATACGCTGGAAGGCAGCCTGAAGGCCGCGCCCGCCTTCGAGGGCGCGATCAATTT
>JAUMBX010000098.1:3060-5204 GCA_032119515.1 Steroidobacteraceae bacterium
AGTCGCCACCGCCACGTGGGAGAACTGGGTATTCGTGAGGATCGCGCGGGAAGGCCCCTCTCTGGAGGAGTTTCTCGGCCCCGAAGTGATAGCGGAGGTCGCCCAGCTCGACCTCGGCAGCCTGCACTGGTTCGATCGTCAGCACTACGTGTTTGACTGCAACTGGAAGGTCTTCGTCGACAACTACCTCGACGGTGGTTACCACATTCCCTACCTGCACAAAGGCCTCGACAGCGTCCTCGACTACCACAAGTACACCATCGAGAACGGTCGCCGGCACTGCCTGCAATCGAGCCCCATCGTGAGCCGCGGCGCGGAGGCGGCAACCGGCTCGGTCCGCAAGGGCGACCGCGCGCTCTACTACTGGTTCTATCCCAACTTCATGTTCAACTGGTACCAGGGCATCATGGACACCAACCTGGTCTATCCGCGCGGTCCCAACCAGACCGAGGTGATCTTCGACTTCTGGTTTGCGGATGTCTCCGACGAGGCTCGTGACTTCAACCGCAACTCGGTCGAGATTGCCAACCGTATCCAGGGCGAGGACCAGGACATCTGCAAGTCCGTGCAGCGTGGGCTGAGCTCACGCGCCTACGATACGGGTCGTCTGTCGCTTCGCCGCGAAGGCGGCGAACAACTGTTTCATCAACTGCTGCATGCCGACCTCAAGGCCGGGGCGCTCGGCGCCTGACCCGATGAGCGACCTCTACCAGCTCAAGCGCACGCCCTTTCACGAGCGCACCTCGGCCCTCTGCCTGCCGCAGAACTGGCGGCGCTGGGCGGGCCATATTGCGGTGGGCTCCTACGACCTCACGCTGGAGCGCGAGTACTGGGCCATCCGCAACCACGCGGCTTTGATCGACGTCTCGCCGTTGATGAAATACCGCATCGAGGGCCCGGATGCGATGCGACTGCTGGACAAGCTGACTCCCCGCAACATCGCCAAGCTGGCCATCGGACAGGTCTACTACACCGGCTGGTGCGATGACGAAGGCAAGCTGCTCGACGACGGCACCATCACTCGTCTTGCCGAGCAGGCCTATCGCCTCACCTCCGCAGAGCCCTCCTTGCGCTGGCTGCACATGAACGCGGTCGGGATGGACGTGCGCATTACCGAACACACCGACCAGGTCGCAGCGCTCTCGCTGCAAGGACCCAAGTCGCGACAGGTCCTCAATCGCGTCTGCGACTCACCCGTGGATGGCATCAGGTTCTTCCGCATGGCGGAAAACTCCATTGCGGGCAGGGCGGTCACCATTTCCCGGACCGGTTACACGGGTGACCTGGGCTATGAGATCTGGCTGGATGCGGCCGATGCCCTGCCCGTGTGGGATGCGCTCATCGCCGGCGGCAACGACTATGGCATCACGCCCTGCGGGATCCTGGCCATGGACATCGCCCGCGTCGAGGCCGGCCTGTTCATGCTGGACGTCGACTATACGGCCGCCACCCACGCGTGGATCGAGGCCCAGAAGTCCTCCCCCTATGAGATGGGACTCGGCTGGGCCATGGCCCTCGACAAGCCGGGGTTTTTTGTCGGCCGAAGCGCCCTCGAGCGGGAGGCCGCCGAAGGCCCGCGCTGGAAGATGGTGGGGGTTGAAGTCGACTGGGAGTCGCTGGAGCAGGCCTTCGGCGCAGTCGGCCTGCCACCGCAGATCCCGTCGATGACCGTGCGCGCCTCCCTCCCCGCTTTCCGGCATGGCAAGCAGGTCGGCTATGCCTCCAGCAGCACCTGGTCGCCGGTGCTCAAGAAGTACATCGCCCTGGCGCATCTCGAACGTCCACATTACGAGGCCGGCACACGCATCGAATTGGAAGTCACGGTCCAGCACCAGCGCTGCCGTGCCTCGGCCACGGTGGTGAACCTGCCCTTCTACGACCCGGAGTGGAAGCGCGCATGAGCAGCTCGTCGAGGTATGACGCCATCATCATTGGCGGCGGCCATAACGGCCTGATTGCCGCCGCCTACCTGGCGCGCGCGGGCAAGAAGACGCTGGTCCTCGAGCGGCGCGAGATCGTGGGCGGCGCTGCAGTCACCGAGGAAATCTTTCCCGGCTATCGCTTCACCGAATTTTCTTACGTGGTGAGCCTGCTAAGGCCGGAGATTATCCGCGACCTGGAACTTCCCAAGCACGGGCTCAAGA
>JAUMBX010000099.1:0-2060 GCA_032119515.1 Steroidobacteraceae bacterium
GGACTCAAGGAAGCCCCTGACCTGGGCTGGTTCTCGCCCGTGACGCTCGCCCTGTTCGCCGGCTTTGCGGTGCTGCTGACCCTTACCATCCTGCGGCCGCGGCCGGCGGTGGACTTCAGCCTTTTCCGGGACCGCTACCTCGCCTATGGCTGCGCGCTCAGCTTCATCCTCGGTATCGGGCTGTACGGCTCGGTCTACCTGCTGCCCGTCTTCCTCTCGCTGGTCCGCTACATGGGCCCCGTGGAGATCGGCACGGTCATGCTGGTGACGGGCGCCGCGCAACTTGTGTCCGCGCCGCTCTCGGTGCTGCTCGACCGGGTGATGCCGGCTCGGCTGCTGAGCATCATCGGTTTTGCGCTCTTCGCCGCAGGGCTCGCGTTGAGCGGCTTCGAGACACGGCTATCAGGCTATGACGAGCTGTTCTGGCCGCAGGTGGTGCGTGGCGTGGCGCTTGGCCTTTGCATCGTGCCGGTCACCCGTTTCGCCATGGGTTTCCTGCCGCCGGAGCGGGTGAGCGATGCAAGCGGCCTCTACAACCTTTCACGGGCGCTGGGCGGCATCATCGGCATTGCCATCATCGACACGCTGCTGTTCACACGGTCGGCCGAGCATGCCGACCGGATCAAGGACCTGATGACGGATGACCCCGAGGCCGCCGCACGCCTGCTGCAGATCACTGTCGACGAACTGCCGGACCCAACCGACCCCATGGGCCTGCTCGGCGTCATGGATACCATCCAGGAAGGCGCGGTGACGCTGGCCGTCAACGAAGCCTGGTTGCTGATGGGCGCCTGCACCGTCGCCGCGCTGGCCTTGCTCGTCATGCTCGGACCGATTCGGGAACCGAAACCCGGGGTCCCCCTGGGACAACAGGCGGAATTCTAGACCCAGGCGCGAAACCGGCCCCTGTGGATAGTGGTGATGAACAGACCCACCAGAGAAACCGATCATCCCTTTCGATCGTTGACTTTCGGCCGTTTACCAGTCGGGTATCGGCGGCCCCCCTGTGGACAGCGCGCATAAGCCAAGTGAGTTCTTGAGCTTACCCCGAGAATCGTATGAACGTGTGTATGTAAGCGGCGACCTCGGGGTTTACGACACAATATCTGGTGTTAACCTTTCGTTAAGACACTATGTATTGACGTCCCTGGCCTTGAGGTACTAAATTCGTTTCAAAGGCTGAGGGGCTGAGAGGACGGGGTTGCGGGGGCAGCCACATCCTCCGCGGAACACTCAAAAGAAGAGCCTGAAAAGCTCGGGGGCAGCAGTTTCCGAGGAAAGGGTGTGTGTCTTTGCAACTGGGTGGATGGAGCACCTCGGGCGCTATTTCGTGTGCTCGTGGCAACGATTTTAAAGAGGGACTTGAAGAGAATGCGCATTGAACGCCGCTACACCAAGGCAGGGCAGGACGCTTACGCGGAGCTCGATTTCCGCCGCGCCACCAGTGAAATCAAGAATCCCGATGGCTCGATCGTCTTCCGCCTCGAGAACATCGACGTCCCATCGTCCTGGAGCCAGGTGGCGACCGACATTCTCGCCCAGAAGTATTTCCGCAAGGCGGGCGTTCCGGCCGCGCTGAAGCGCGTCGAGGAAGAGACCGTTCCCTCATGGCTGTGGCGTTCCGTGCCCGACGATGAAGCACTTGCCAAGCTGCCCGAGAAGGAGCGCATCGTGGGGGAGCGTTCCTCCACCCAGGTATTCAACCGTCTCGCCGGCACCTGGACCTACTGGGGCTGGAAGGGCAAGTACTTCAACACCGAGGAGGACGCACGCGCCTTCTACGACGAGATGTGCTTCATGCTCGCCACCCAGAAGTGCGCGCCCAACTCGCCGCAGTGGTTCAACACCGGCCTGCACTGGGCCTATGGCATCGACGGTCCCGGCCAGGGCCACTATTACGTCGACCCGGACACGGGCCGCATGACCAAGTCCAAGTCGGCCTACGAGCATCCCCAGCCGCATGCCTGCTTCATCCAGTCGGTCGCGGACGACCTCGTCAACGAGGGCGGCATCATGGACCTGTGGGTGCGCGAGGCGCGCCTGTTCAAGTATGGCTCCGG
>JAUMBX010000100.1:0-1517 GCA_032119515.1 Steroidobacteraceae bacterium
ATGTCAGCCTCGGCACAGGCCACCGCAAAATCCGGGTTCTCGGCGAGGAAACCGTAGCCGGGATGAATGGCCTCCGCCCCGGCCTCGCGGGCGATGCGGATGATGTCGGCGATATCCAGATAGGCTTCCACGGGGCCCTTCCCCTCGCCGATCAGGTAGGCCTCGTCGGCCTTGGTCCGGTGCAGGGAAAAACGGTCCTCGCGGGAAAAAATGGCGATGGTGCGCATGCCGAGTTCGGTGGCAGCACGCATGATCCGAATGGCGATCTCGCCACGGTTGGCAATGAGGAGGGTGGTTACCGGACGCATGGCTGACTTCAGGCGGTCGACGCGCAGATAATACCCCACGGAGGGACTGCCCATGCTGACGTCGAAAGCTACCCTGTTCATCATCTGCCTCCTGGCCTGTGCACCCGCGTGGTGCGAGGAGAAGCCGCCCATGTTCGGAATCGCCATTCACGGAGGGGCCGGCGTGATCAGCCGCGCCTCGATGACCCCCGAAGCCGAGGCCGCCTATCGCCGCGACCTCGAGTCGGCACTCGACGCCGGCTATGCCGTGCTGGAGCGGGGTGGCAGCAGCCTCGATGCGGTGACCGCCGCCGTGCGCATCCTGGAAGACTCACCGCTGTTCAACGCCGGGCGCGGCGCGGTGTTCAACCACGAGGGGATCAACGAGCTGGACGCCTCCATCATGGACGGCAAGGACCGCCAGGCCGGGGCCGTGGCGGGTGTGCGCCACGTCCGCAACCCGGTGCTGCTGGCGCGCGCGGTGATGGAGGATTCCCCCCACGTCATGCTCACGGGCACCGGGGCCGAGGAATTTGCCCTCGAGCGCGGCATCGAACTGGTCCCGCGCAGCTACTTCTTCACCGAGCGGCGCTGGAGCCAGCTGGAGCGGGCCCGTCAGGGGGATCGGCTGAGTGCCGCAGACCTCGGCTATTACGGGACGGTCGGTGCCGTGGCCCGTGACCAGCAGGGCAACCTGGCCGCTGCCACCTCGACCGGCGGCATGACCAACAAGCGCTGGGGCCGGGTGGGCGACTCACCGGTGATCGGGGCAGGCAACTACGCGGACAATCGTTCCTGCGCCGTCTCCGCCACCGGCAGCGGTGAGTACTTCATTCGCTCGGTGCTGGCCCATGAGATTGCCGCCCTGATCCGTCACCGGAGCCTCGACGCGGTGACGGCGGCACGGGAAGCGATCGGCCAGTCACTGGCGGGGATCGGCGGCGACGGTGGCGTCATCGTGATCGACCATGAGGGGCGCATCGCGATGGAATTCAACACCGAGGGAATGTTCCGCGGCGCCCGCGATGCTGCTGGCCGACGCGAAGTGTCCATCTACTGAGCCGGGCCGGCCTCAGGCGTAGCGGATCGACTCCAGCAGTTCGGTGTGCAGCCGGCCGTTGGTCGCCAGCACCGAGGTGGTATCGAAGCCCACCGAGCCCCCGCCGAGGTCGGTGAAACGACCGCCGGCCTCCTCGACGATGACCGACAGCGCGGCGATGTCGAGGATGT
>JAUMBX010000100.1:1527-11399 GCA_032119515.1 Steroidobacteraceae bacterium
TGCGAGAAGAATTCGAGGTGGAGGAAGTTTGTTTTCACAAATTATGACGTTCAAAATGCCAGGTATTTGAGGTGGGGAGATTCCGGTGTTACCACTCAGAGTCAAAAGGTGAGATCAACGGCTATGCGAGGAGCGAGGCAACCCGCGCAAAGGCCCGGGAGCTGGGGCTCGTCGACGGGATTTTCCCGACTGCCAGGGATGCGGTTGACGGTGCCGACCACGCCACCGAAACGGCCCCACGCGGGGCCCAGCGCCAGGGTTCGCAGGTTGCCGGTCGAGAGCGTGGACTCGGCCAGCGAGCCGACGCCGCTCACCGCGATGCGCTCGCCGTCGAGCCACGCGCCGCCGCCCCGCTCGGCCCAGCAGGTCTGCCCGTAGGCGGGGGCACAGGAGACGCCGAGCACCAGACGTCCCCGCTCCAGCAGTGCCACCTGCGTCGAGAACATGGGGTAACCGCGCACGAAACTCTTGGTCCCGTCGATGGGATCCACCAGCCAGATGTGATCGGCCATCATGGAGTGCGAGCCGGTCTCCTCGCCGAAGAACCCGTGCTCGGGAAAGCGGCCCTTCAGCACCTCGTGGATCACGCGCTCGGCCGCAACGTCCGCCTCGGTCACCGGCGACTGGTCCGCCTTGAGCGAGACCTGCAGCGAATTGCTGCGGTAATGGCGCAGGATGACTTCGCTGGCAGCCCTGGCGGCTTCCAGCGCGGCTTCCAGCAACGTCGAACGAGACTGGGGGGTGGACATGGCCGTGCAGGTTGCCCCCGCGGATGCGCTCCGTCAATCCACTGCTTGACCCGGTAGCGGGTGCTGCCTAGAGTGACGGCTCGACAGGTGACCCCGGACGCGTCCGGGGTTAAACGGGAAGCCGGTGCGCAGCAGGTCTGCAATGCCGGCGCTGCCCCCGCAACGGTAACCGGCGCAAGGCGCATCATGCAGGCGAAGCCTGCGGCCACTGGACTCCGCCAAGGAGCTCCGGGAAGGCGATGCGATCCACCTGCCTCATGGGCAGGTCAGCCGGAAGCCCGGAGACCGGCCTGTCGAAGTTGCCGGGATCGCGGTGGGCGGTCGGGGCGCAGGTCCCCGCGGATCCCGCGTTCCCTTCCTCCTTCCTGTCCCGTTGTGTGCCAAACCTGCGGGAGGGCGGGACGACAATGAAAAGAGCGATCGGGGGTTGGCTGGCCGTCCTGTACGGCGGCTGGGCCTGTCAGGCGGCTGCCGAAGCTGAGATGCAACAGGTGTTCATCACGGCCACGCGGACCGAACTGCCCAGTGAGGCCGTGCTGGGGTCCATCGAGGTCATCACTGGCGAGGAACTCGCACGCCTGCCGGGGGGCGACCTCGCGGATGCGCTGCGGCTACGCGCCGGTATCGATATCGCGCGGCTCGGTGGCCCGGGTCAGCAGACCTCCGTGTTCATCCGCGGCAGCGACTCCAACCACGTGCTGGTCCTGGTGGACGGACTGCGCATCAACCCCGGCACCATCGGCATTGCGGCCGTCCAGAACATTACGCCGGCGATGATCGAGCGGGTGGAAATCGTCAAGGGCCCCCGCTCGACCCTTTACGGCTCGGACGCCATCGGCGGCGTGGTGAACGTCATCACCCGCCGCGGCGCCGACGCCGGCCGGACCGTGGAAATCGGGGGCGGCGATTGGGGTACCCAGCTGGCCGGCCTGTCCCTGGGTTGGTCGGGAGAGCGAACGGACGCTGCATTGATGGCCAGTTGGCTGGAGAGCGAGGGCTTCCCCACCCGGGTCGGCGATGAAGTCGACCGGGGCTACCGGCACCTCTCCTTCAATGGGTCCGTGCATCGTGACCTCGGAGCCTGGCAACTCTCGGCGCGCGGCTGGCGGGCTGCAGGCACCTCCGAGTACTCGGATTTCTTCGTCACGCCCGTCGATCAGGACTTCGTGAATTCGGCTTTCACGCTCGAGGCGGCGGGTCCGCTGGGAGATCGCGCCGAGACCCGGTTGACGCTGGGACACGCCACGGACCTGATCAGGCAGAACCAGTCCAGCGACCTGCTGGAAACCCGTCGCTGGCAGCTGGAGTGGCAGACAGACCTCAGCCTGGGGAGTTTCGGACAGCTGACCGCCGGCCTGCTGCTGCAGGACGAGGATGCCCAATCAGAGTCCTTCGGGCTGGCCTTTGCGGCGGGGACCGACAGCCGCCTCGCCTACCTGCAGCACCAGTTCGGGATCGGCCGTCACCGCTGGCTGGCGGCAGCCGGCTACACGGACCACCAGACCTTCGGTGGCGAGCTGACCTGGAACGCGGAATACGGCTACTCACCGAGGGCGGGCCTGGCCCTGTGGGCCGCGGCGGGCACCGCCTATCGGGCACCGGACGCCACCGATCGCTTCGGCTTCGGCGGCAACCCCGACCTGCTGCCTGAGTCGGCGCGCTCCGTCGAGCTCGGCCTGCGCTATCGCGCCAGTGACCGCCACCGTCTGTCGCTGGTGGCCTTCCACAAGGAGGTGGACGACCTCATCCAGTACGTCATCACCGACTTTGCCACCTTCGACGGCGAGAACCGCAACTTCGAGCGGGCGAGAATCACGGGTGTCGAGGCGTCCTGGGACTACCAGGCCGAGCCCTGGACCACGCGGGTCAGCGCCAGCCTGCAGGATCCCCGCGACCTGACCAATGACCAGCCCCTGCTCAGGCGCTCGCGCGAAAGCCTGACGCTGAACCTGACACGGGCGCTCGGCGCCCACCAGCTTTCGGTGGACCTGCTGGCTGCCGGCCAGAGGCAGGACTTCGGTTTCCCCGCGCCGGTCAGGCTGGATGCCTACCTGCTGGTGGGGCTGGCCGGACGCTTCCGCCTCAACGACGACTGGAGCCTGACGGCGAGGGTCGAGAACCTCTTTGACGAGGACTACGAACTGGCCCGTGGTTACAACACCATGGGCCGCAGCCTGTTCGTGGCCCTGCGCCGCGACTTCCATTAGGAGCCTGCATGGGCAATCGACTGTCGAGGATCTTCACCCGCACCGGCGACGAGGGGCTCACGGGCCTCGGCGATGGGACGCGGGTAGCCAAGGACTGTGCCCGCGTCACGGCCTACGGCACGGTCGATGAGTGCAACAGCGCCATCGGCATGGTCCTCGCCGTCCCTGACCTCCCGGCCGAGGTGACCGATGTGCTGGTCGAGGTGCAGCACGACCTGTTCGACCTGGGCGGTGAGCTGTGCATACCGGGTCACCGGGCCATCGAGGATCGTCACGTTGAGGGCCTGGAGGCTGCCATCGAGCGCTTCAACGCCGAGCTACCGCCCCTGAAGGAATTCGTCCTGCCCGGCGGTGGCCCCGCGGCCGCAGCCTGTCACCTCGCCCGCACCATCGCCCGCCGGGCCGAACGCTGCGCCTGGACGTTGGCGCGTGAAGAACAGGTGGCGGCCGAACCCATGCGCTACCTCAACCGCCTGAGCGACCTGCTGTTCGTACTGGCAAGGGTCCTGGCGCGTCGGGAGAGTGGCCAGGAAGTACTCTGGCGCCATGACCGCTCCCGGCGATGACCCGGTGCCTGCCCGCATCCCGGCTCATGATCCCGTGCCCTGAAGGCGCTGGGACCTGTCGAGCGCCTCGCAGATGAGCGCGAGCCCGTCAAGGGCGCGAACCGAAGGCCTGGCGACGAGATCACCCGGGACCGGGTAGACCGCACCGCGGCTGACGGCCGGAATCTGCGACCAGCGCCGCCACGCCGCCAGCGGATCGGCCGTCGGACCCGTATGCAGGATGACCTCGGGCGCGGCAGCCATCACCGACTCGAGACTCACGGCGGGCGCCAGACCCGGCAGGTCGGCGAAGACGTTGAGCCCTCCGCAGCGCTCCACCATCTCGCTGATCAGATGCGCACGGGTCACCGTGAACAGGGGGCTGTGATCGAGCTCGATGAACACCCGAATCCTTGCCGAGGCGGCTGCGGCCGGTGCCTGTGACGACAGGCGCGCCCGAAACCGGGCTGCGGCGGCAGACGCCGCCGCCCGGGTCCCTGCCCAGCGACCCATCTGCTCCAGCGCCGCGGGAATCTCCTCCAGCCGCCGGACCTCCAGGGATTCGACCCGGACCCCCCTGTTCCGCAGCCATGTCACCAACTCGGGAGAGGTGCCGCTGCCCCAGGCCAGCACCAGGTCGGGCCTCAGCGCCAGCAGGGCCTCCCGATCCACCCGCTGCGCATCGCCGATGCGGGGCAGGCGGCGTGCGGCCTCAGGGAAGTCGCTGTAGGCGCTGACCCCGACCAGCAGAGCTCCGGCTCCCGCCTCATAGGCCAGCTCGGTGAGATGGGGCGCCAGGCTGATCCAGCGAGGGGATCGGGCCGCCGCCGAGGCCTCGGCGGGGAGGACCCAGAGCATCCCCAGCAGTAGCGCGAACAGGGCGTGCATCAGCCTGCCACCCGCGTCCTGCCCCCGGCAGCGCCCGGCAGCCGGCCCCAGTCGAAGGCGGGACCGGGGTCGGTCTTGCGACCCGGCGCAACGTCGGAGTGCCCGACCACCCGCCCGGGCGACAGCGCCGGATAGGTAGCCATCAGGCAGGCGAGCAGGTCGGCCAGCACTTGATACTGCGCGTCTTCGTAAGGGACGTCGTCAGCGCCTTCCAGCTCGATGCCGATGGAGTAGTCGTTGCAGCGCTCGCGCCCGTCCCAGCAGGATGCCCCGGCATGCCAGGCACGCCGGTGCAGCGGCACGAACTGGAGCAATTCACCGTCGCGACGGATGAGCAGGTGTGCCGACACCATAAGGTCGGCGATGCCCTCGAAATAGGGGTGCGCGTCCCTCGGCAGGCGGTTGGTGAACAATTGTTCGATGTGCGGACCCCCGAATTGGCCCGGTGGGAGGCTGATGCCGTGGATGACCACCAGATCCGGGAGGAGCCCCGCTGGCCGCTCGTCCTGGTTGGGCGAGGCGAGCTGTCGCGCCGGCGCGATGAGTCCAGTCAACGGGTCGACCCTGAATGCCATGGGCTCAAGAGTAGCCCTTCCTGCGACGCGGGGCGAAAGTCCCTAGAATCGACCCATGGAGCGACTCACCAACCAGCAGATTGCCGAGCGGGACCTGCGAGTGGTCTGGCACCCCTGCACCCAGATGAAGGACCACGAGACCCTGCCGCTGGTGCCCATCGCGCGGGGCGAGGGACCGTGGCTGTACGACTTCGACGGCCGGCGCTATCTCGACGCCATCAGTTCCTGGTGGGTCAACCTGTTCGGCCACTGCAACCCCTCGATCAATGCAGCCCTGCATGCGCAGCTCGACCGCCTCGAACACGTGATCCTCGCGGGCTTCACCCATGAGCCGGTGCTGGAGCTTTCGGAACGGCTGATCAGGCTGCTGCCGGAGGGCCTGACGCGCTGCTTTTATGCGGACAACGGCTCGGCCGGGGTCGAGGTGGCGGTCAAGATGAGCTACCACTACTGGCTCAACCGCGGGCAGCCGGCCAAGCGGCGCTTCGTGACGCTGTCCAACAGCTATCACGGCGAGACGCTCGGCGCCCTCTCGGTCGGGGACGTCGCGTTGTACAAGCAGGTCTACCAGCCCCTGCTGCTGGACGTCATCACCGTACCCTCGCCCGACTGCTACACCCGGGAGGCGGGCGAGGACTGGGAAAGCCACTCCCGGCGCATGTTCGCCCACATGGAGGACACCCTGGCGCGCCACGCCCACGAGGTGGCGGCCGTGATCGTCGAGCCGCTGGTCCAGTGCGCGGGCGGCATGCGCATGTACCACCCGGCATGGCTGTCGATGCTGCGCGAGGCCTGTGACCGGCACGGCGTTCACCTCATCGCCGACGAGATCGCAGTGGGCTTCGGTCGGACCGGTACCCTGTTCGCCTGCGAACAGGCCTCGATCCGGCCCGACTTCATCTGCCTGTCGAAGGGCCTGACCTCGGGTTACCTGCCCCTGTCGGTGGTCGTCACCACCGAAGACGTCTACCGCGCCTTCTACGACGACTACACCAAGCTCTCCGCCTTCCTGCACTCGCACAGCTTCACCGGCAACCCGCTGGCCTGCACGGCCGCGCTGGCCACCCTGGACCTGTTCGCCTCGGGACAGGTCATGGCACGCAACCGTGAACTGGCCGTCCGCATGGCACGGGCAGCGGCCCCGCTGGCGGAGCACCCCGGCGTCGGGGAAGTGAGGCAGACCGGCATGATCCTGGCCATCGAGATGGTCCGCGACCGACAGGGCCGGCAGCCCTTCGACTGGCGCGAACGCCGGGGACTGCGCGCCTACCGCCATGCGCTGTCACGGGAGGTGCTGCTGCGGCCCCTCGGCAACGTGCTCTACTGGATGCCACCCTACGTGGTGACCGACGAGGAAGTGGACCTGCTCGGCGCGGTCACGGCCGAGGCCCTGGAGCTCGCGTGCGCCTGAGCCGGGTGTACGTCGAACAACCGCTGTCCGCCATGGGACAAACGCTCGTCGAAGGTTCGGCGGCGCGGCACGTCCTGCGTGTGCTGCGGCTGCGGCGGGGTGATCCGCTGGTCCTGTTCAATGGCGACGGCTGGGACTATCCGGGCACGGTGGGGGAATGGGAGGGTGACCGGCTGCAGGTGACGCTGGCCAACCCGAGGCCGGGGCTGCCAGAATGCCCGTCCGTCCTGACCCTCGTGCAGGGAGTGGCACGCAGCGACCGTATGGATACGATCATCCAGAAAGCCACCGAGCTTGGCGCCGCGCGGATCGTACCCGTGCTGGCCGGGCGTAGCGTGGTCCGCCTCGATGGCCGGCAGGCTGGGCGCAAGCTCGCGCACTGGCAGGCTGTCGCGGTGGCGGCCTGTGAACAAAGCGGGCGGGCCAGGCCTCCGCTGATCGAGGCACCACGCTCGCTGGCGGATACCCTCGTCCAGCTGGAAACCGACCAGGCACGACTGCGCCTCGACCCCACCGGCGGTCGCTCGCTGTCCTCCATCGAGTCCAGCTGGCGCCGGGTGACCCTGCTGGTCGGCCCCGAAGGAGGGCTGGCGCCGGAGGAAGCGAAACTGGCCGATGCGGCCGGCTTCGAACCTCGATCACTCGGACCCCGGATCCTGCGCACCGAAACCGCGGCACTGGTGGCCCTGGCGCTGGTGCAGGCCCGCTGCGGAGACCTGCAATGAGCGGACGGACCCGGCTGCTGGTCGACCCCTACCTCTTCGCGGGTCCCGGCTGCGAGCCGGTGGCAGACATGATGGCGACGGTCGCCAGGCGCTGCTTCGACCTGGGCTTTGCGCTCACCGTCGAAAAGTCGGCCTGGCGCGATGTCGCCGAGGACGCAGACGTGAAGCGCAGGGGCTTCGACCTCGCCCGCTATGAACCGCTGGAAAAAATCCCGGATTCACCCGTACCGGAAACGGTGCAGGCCGCGGCCCGACGGCTGGGCATGAACGGTGGCGAAACCAGCCTGGCCGACCTTCGCCTGCTCGGAGGAGTGGTGTCGGGGAGCTCGGACCTGCTGGTGGCCCTGGACGGCCGCATCCACGCCTTGGCCGACGACCTGGGCCTGGCCGGACGCGTCCTCACCCCGGCCGATACGCTGGCCTGGCTGGAATCGCTGGCGGGTGGCGAACTGCCCGTGGTGCTGCGCGCCCTCGACCCGGTCTCCCTGCTGGATCATGAGGGCACCGGGGCGCTGCTGATGGAAGAATGCGGCCCCTTCGATCCTTACCTGCGTGAACGGCTGGGTGAGCCCGAGGTGCGCGCACTCGGCGCCAGCCTGCGAGACCAGCCCGCTGCGGTCGCCCTGATCGACGAAAAACCCGTGGAGGGACGGATCCGCCTGGTCGCCCTCGCAGTGGCCGAGCCTACCCGTGGTGCGCAGGTGGTGGAGCCCATCCTGGCCCATGTGCTGGCCACGGCCCGCAGGCTCGGCAAGCCGCTGGCCGCGCTGCTGCCACCGCATGATGCGATCAGCCAGTTGCTGCTCAGGAGCCTCGGTTTCGAGCGCGTCGGCACCGACGTCCATGGCCGCGTCGAATTTCATCATGAGGTGCCCGCGCTGGTGAGGGAACTGGGCGAGGGCCGGGCCGCCTGGATCCTGCCCCTGTCTCGCGACGTGCACGAGCGGCTGGTCCCCGAAGCAACGGCCGGCAGCAACAGGACCCAGCTGCCGACGCTGCAGAGCCCGCTGCGCAAGCAGATCGTCATCCCTCACGCCAAGGGCCCGACGCCGGCACGCGGCGATCTCCTGCTGTTCCTGGCACCGCCTGCTGAGAATTCCGCGGAGTGCCTGAGCAGCGTGGTCCGGGTGGAAGCGTCGAGGCTCTGCAACGGACAGGACGAACTGCTCGAGCAGAGCGCATCCCGGCCGGGCTACACGCTGAGCCAGCTGCAGGGCCTCAATGGCCCCACGCCGTCACTGGTGATGGATGCGACCTCGCTGGGACAACTCGAGTGGTTCATGCCCATCGACCTGCTGGAAGATCTGGAGGTACTGGACGCACCCCCCGAAGGCCTGTACCGGCTGCCGCGCTCGGCCTGGGACCGCATTGCCGGCTGGCTGACCCTGCGCTGAGGGCGGCTTCAGGCCGTGACGGTGGTCTCGTCGGCGATCATGTCCTCGAGCCGCTCGAGGTCCGGGACCAGCGGCAGCTCGTTGACCATCTTGACCTGGCACAACACGGGCGAGCGGTCCCCGAAGACCCGCGTGTGGTCCGCCGTGATCACGTTCGGGCTGATCCTGAGCAACTGCGGAAAGCCCTGGGTCACCACCCCGAAGTAGCCGACCGGAAGCTTGCGACCCAGGCAGGAAAAGATCACCACCCGGCTACGCCCACCCCCACCCGGCAGTGGCTGCCCGCAAGCACCCTCGAAGGACACCACGGGGATGCTGCGCCCGCTCCAGGACATGATCCCGAGGTACCAGGCCGGTGCACCCGGCATGGGTTGCAGCGCAGGCAGCGAGGCGACCTCGGCGACACAGGCCCGTGGCACCAGCAGCCGCTCATCGGCCAGCGGGACCAGCAGGGCGTAGAGTTCTCCCTCGCTCAAGCGTCACCTCCCCTGCCCACCAGCGGCTCCAGCACACGCAACAGCTGGCTCTCCTGATAGGGCTTGCCCAGGTAGTCGCTGACGCCCAGTTCGATGGCCCGGGCACGGTGCTTGTCACCGACTCGCGAAGTGATCATCACGATCGGGATGTCCTTGAGCGCGGGATCGCCACGCACGTGGGCCGCCACTTCATAGCCGTCCATCCGGGGCATCTCGATATCCAGCAGGATGACGCCCGGCCGCTTGTCCTGCAGCACGGCCATCGCATCGAGGCCGTCCTTGGCGGTGACCACCCGCATGCCGTTGCGCTCCAGCAGTCGCTGGGTGACCCGCCTGACGGTGATCGAATCGTCGACCACCAGCACCAAAGGCCGGTTGTCCACCCGCGGCGCGGCCGGGCGCAGCGGTCCCCGCAGGCGCCAATCCGAGCGAACCAGCGCGCCGACGTCGAGGATGATGCAGATCCTGCCGTCGCCCAGGATGGTGGCGCCCGAGATGCCACGAATGCCCGAGATCTGGGGCCCTACGGTCTTGACCACGATCTCGCGGCTGCCGAACAGCTCGTCGGAGACGATGCCCGTGGAGTGTTCCCCGGCCCGCACCAGGATCACGGGCACGGCCGGCTCGCGATCCTGGGCCGGTTGCGGTTCGTTGCCGACGAAGGCCGACAGGTGCTGGAACCGGTAGCTCTGGCCAGCGTACTCGAAAGGCACGGCCTCGCCCGCCAGCTGGCGGGCCACCTCGGCGGCCGGAACGCGCACCACGCCCTCGATGGCAGGCAGCGGCAGCGCAAACAGCTCGTCCCCTGACCTGACCACAAGCGCCTGGGTTATGGCGAGGGTGAATGGCAGGCGCACCACGAAGCGCTTCCCACCTCCCGGGCTTGAGTCGATGAACAGGGC
>JAUMBX010000101.1:0-4277 GCA_032119515.1 Steroidobacteraceae bacterium
GAAGGCGATGGCGTCCTCGCCGGATTCGGCCAGCACGTGGAATTCCTGGGAGGCGCTGCCCCCGATGGCGCCGGTGTCGGCCAGCACGGCACGGAAATCCAGCTGCATGCGGCTGAAGATCGCCGTGTAGGCGCGATACATGGCCTGGTAGCCTTCCTCCAGCGAGGCCTGGTCGAGGTGGAAGCTGTAGGCATCCTTCATCAGGAACTCGCGGGCCCGCATCACGCCGAAACGCGGGCGGATTTCGTCGCGGAACTTGGTCTGGACCTGGTAGAAGTTGACCGGCAGCTGGCGATAGGAGCGCAACTCCCGGCGCGCGAGGTCGGTGACCACTTCCTCGTGGGTGGGCGCGAGCACCATGTCCCGCTGATGGCGGTCCTTGAAGCGCAGGAGTTCAGGGCCGAACTGGTCCCAGCGCCCGGATTCCTGCCAGAGCTCGGCGGGCTGGACGACCGGCATCGAGATCTCGAGAGCGCCCTCCCGGTTCATTTCCTCGCGAATGATGGCTTCGACCTTGCGCAGGATGCGCAGACCCATCGGTAACCAGGAGTAGAGGCCGCCTGCGAGGCGCCGGATGAGCCCGGCGCGCAGCATGAGCTGGTGGCTCACTACCTCGGCGTCGGCCGGGACTTCCTTCAGGTTCTGGATGGGGTAGGCGGAAAGACGCATGATGGGGGGCCGAATCAAGGCGCTGTGGCGCGCCGACGCGATATTCTATGGACTCCATCGGCCTCCTGCACGGCCGCGGAGGTCGTGAACATGACTGATGAGCCAAAACCGAGGACACCCAGCCGGGGCGCGTTCCTGTTGCCCAACCTGCTGACCACCGGCTGCCTGTTCGCGGGCTTCTATGCCGTGGTGGCGGCCATCGACGGCAACCTGGCCCAGGGCGCGATGGCCATCTTCCTGGCCATGGTCTTTGATGGCCTCGACGGGCGCGTGGCGCGCATGACCGGCACCGAGAGCCTGTTCGGCAAGGAGTACGACAGCCTCGCCGACATGGTGGCCTTCGGCCTGGCCCCCGCCATCGTCTGCTACCAGTGGGGCGTGGACCGGATCGCGGAGTACGGGCTGGCCTGGGGCAGGCTCGGCTGGGTGGCCGCGTTTTTCTATACCGCCGCCGCTGCCCTGCGGCTGGCACGTTTCAATGCCAGGGTGGCGGCCGACAAGCGTTATTTCGAGGGGCTGCCCAGCCCGTCGGCAGCGGCCGTGGTGGCGGCCTTCGTCTGGCTGGCCACCAAGTACGGGCTGGAGGGGCTGCCTGCCCTGGTACTGGGCTTCCTGGTGACAGCCTCGGCCGGAGCGCTGATGGTCAGCCGGCACTCCTACGCCAGCTTCAAGCACCGGGCCACCAGCGAAAAAGTGCGCTACTCGCGCCTGCTGCTCATTCCCCTCGTATTTTCCCTGATCGCCATCAATCCGCCCGTGGCGCTGTTCCTGTTGTTCGGGTCCTACGCAGCCTCGGGCCCGGTGGTCTGGACCTGGCGCCGCCTCACTCGCCACGGCAGGCGGCCCCGGGAGGGATGAGCGTCGTGGATCCGGCCAGCGCAGACCGGCTGCAGTCGCTGGGCCTGGTGCCTTATCGCTTGAGGACGCGCACACCGACGGCGCCGCAAGCCTGGGGGGCGCTCGATTCCGAGGTGGCCCGCTGCACACGGTGTGCGCTATGCGAGTCCAGAACCCGGACCGTTTTTGGTGCCGGCGCGATCGATGCCGAGCTCATGATCGTGGGAGAGGCACCGGGCGCGGAGGAAGACCGGCGTGGCGAACCTTTCGTGGGCCGGGCCGGACAGCTGCTGGATGCCATGCTGCAGGCGGCAGGCTGGGGCCGGGAGCAGGTCTATATCGCCAACGTGCTCAAGTGCAGACCGCCCGGTAATCGCGATCCCTCGGCGGAGGAGATCGCCCAGTGCATGCCCTATCTGGGCAGGCAACTGGAGCAGGTCGCGCCGCGCGCGGTCCTGTGCGTGGGCCGGATCGCCGCCCAGGCCCTGCTGGCGACCGACGCTCCCATCGGGCGGCTGCGAGGCAAGGTCCATGCGGGGCCCAGCGGGCTGCCCCTGATTGTCACCTACCATCCGGCCTACCTGCTGCGAGCGCCCGCCGAGAAGGCCAAGTCCTGGGCCGACCTCAAGCTGCTGCGCGCCACCCTGGGGCTCAGGCGTGGCGGGTGAGCGCGCCGCCTTGCGGATCCGGCGCATGCAGCTCGCCGACCTCGGCCAGGTGATGGCACTCGAGCGCGAGGCCTACGGCTTCCCGTGGACGGAGCAGGTGTTCAGGGACTGCCTGCGAGTGGGCTACGAGTGCTGGGTGGTCGAGGCGGGCGAGCATGCCGTGGCCGGCTACGCGGTTCTCTCGGCCGGGGCGGGCGAGTGCCATCTGCTGAACCTGTGCATTACCCCAGGGGCACGCCGGCAGGGCGTCGGGCGCGCGTTCCTCATGGCCATGCTGCAGAAGGGTCGCGCGGCAGGCGCGCTGCATGCCTTTCTGGAGGTTCGTCCCTCCAACACCGGGGCCATCTCGCTGTACCGTGCCGTGGGTTTCGAGCGGATCGGCCTGCGTCGCGGCTACTACCAGGCCGAGGGCGGACGGGAGGATGCGCTGGTGTTTCGCCGACCCCTCGACGACCTCGCGGCCTGAGGGCCTGCGTGCGCTAGAATCCGCGCCCCATGGAACAGTTACCCCCGGAGATCGCCCGCCGTCGCACCTTTGCGATCATCTCGCATCCCGATGCCGGCAAGACCACCCTCACCGAGAAGCTGCTGCTGTTCGGGGGCGCCATCCAGATGGCCGGCACGGTCAAGGGCCGCAAGGCGACCCGGCACGCGACCTCGGACTGGATGAGGCTGGAACAGCAGCGCGGGATCTCGGTGACCTCGTCGGTGATGCAGTTCCCCTACCGGGACCGCATCGTCAACCTGCTCGACACCCCCGGTCACGAGGATTTTTCCGAGGACACTTACCGCACCCTGACGGCGGTGGACTCGGCGCTGATGGTCATCGACTGCGCCAAGGGCGTGGAGGCGCGGACCATCAAGCTCATGGAGGTCTGCCGGCTCAGGGATACCCCGATCATGACCTTCATCAACAAGCTCGATCGGGAGGGGCGTGACCCGATGGAGCTGCTCGACGAGGTCGAGCGGGTGCTGGGCATCGCCTGCGCGCCGGTGACCTGGCCCATCGGCATGGGACGCCAGCTGCGTGGTGTCTATCACCTGCTGGAAGATCGCATCTACGTTTACGATCCTGCCGACGGGGGACGGGTCGGCCGCAACCTGGTGATCGACGGGCTCGACAGCGACGCTGCGCTGGAGCTGCTGGGGGCGGAGGCCGATGCCTGTCGTGCCGAGATCGACCTGGTGCGTGGGGCGGCGCCCGTGTTCGACCGCGCGGCCTACCTGTCCGGACGCCAGACGCCGGTGTTCTTCGGCTCGGCCATCTCGAGTTTCGGGGTGGAGGAACTGCTGTCGTTTTTCGTCGAGCACGCCCCGCCGCCCCAGCCGCGGGCCACCACCAGCCGCAGCGTCGACCCCGGTGAGCCGGCGCTGACCGGTTTCGTGTTCAAGATCCAGGCCAACATGGATCCCGCCCATCGCGATCGCATCGCCTTCCTGAGGCTGTGTTCGGGTCAATACCGGCGCGGGATGCGCTTGCGGCACGTGCGCCTCGCCAAGGAGGTGCGGGTGGCGGATGCGCTGACCTTCATGGCCGCGGACCGCGAGCGGGCCGAGGAGGCCTGGGCTGGCGACATCATCGGCCTGCACAACCACGGCACGGTCAACATCGGCGATACCTTCACCGAGGGCGAGGCGCTGGCCTTCACGGGCATCCCGAACTTCGCACCCGAGTTGTTCCGGCGGGCCGTGCTGCGTGACCCGCTGCGGATGAAGGCCCTGCAGAAGGGGCTCGACCAGCTCTGCGAGGAAGGTGCGACCCAGCTTTTCAGGCCGCTACGCAACAACGACCTCATCCTGGGCGCGGTGGGTCCACTGCAGTTCGACGTGGTGGCATTCCGGCTGGCCGACGAATACGGGGTGGAGTGCGGGTTCGAACCGATCAACGTGGCAACGGCCCGCTGGGTCCGTGCCGCAGATGACAGGACGCTGGAGTCCTTCCGCAACAAGGCTTACGATCACCTCGCCATCGATCACGCCGGAGAGATGGTTTACCTCGCCCCCACCCGGGTCAACCTGGAACTGGCGATGGAGCGTTCTCCGGACGTCCGGTTCTCCGAGACGCGGGATCACCTGATGACGTAGCGGTGCGGGGGCTCCGCG
>JAUMBX010000102.1:0-2743 GCA_032119515.1 Steroidobacteraceae bacterium
GAAGACATGGCGAGTGCCCGTGAATGGGGCCATGCCGATCCAGGTGGCACCCTCTCCGCCCATGTGGGAGAAGGTGCGCATGCCACGGTCCATGAACATGGCCAGCGTGTGGCAGCCGATGCCGCCGATGGCAAGGTGGCCCTCAGGAACCCGCGTCGAAGTGTTGTGCGGGCAGCCCGCGCAGAAGTACGGAGTGCGTACTGGACCGCCTGTGAAAGTGGTTGGTTGCCCGGGGACTGGAAGGCCGAGCAGCGTGGCCAGCGCGGTCGTGGCTTCAGGCAGCCCGATCTCTCCTGCCTCGGGTAGCAGCGGTTCTCCGCCTGCATCGCGCTTGCCGAAAATCCTCGGGCTTTCAGACCCCAGATCATGCGCCAGTACCTTGAGCTGATCCTCGATGAGCGGACGCTTGTCCTCGATCACCAGGACTTGATCAAGGTCAGTCAGGAAGGTATGGGCCAGCTCCGGTTCCAGCGGCCAGACCATGGCTGGTTTGTAGAGCCGCACGCCGCGCTGTGATAGCCACCCTGAGTCCACCCCGAGCCGGGAAAGCGCCTCTTGAAGCACGCCCCAGGTCCTGCCGCGTGCAGCGATTCCAAGCCTGGCAGGTGCCTCGGGTTGCTTGAGGAGATCGACCCCGGCTGCCCGGGTGAAGGCCTGCGCAGCCTCCCGGCGCTGCACTCTTGCACGAAGCTCAGCGACCTGTGGATCGTCAGGCCAGCGCAGGTGCAGACCGGCGGCGGGTGGCTGATGGTCAGGGGGCGTTGGCCATGTTAATGATGCGTCCGGAAGTTCGACGGTTGCAGAGGACTCGCACAAGCTGCCAGCGAGCTTGAACCCGACCCAGGATCCGCAGTACCTCGAAAGCGCAAAGCCGAAAAGCCCGAAATGAAGCAGTTCGCCAAGGCTGGTGGGTTCGAGCACCGGCATCTGGGCATCGATGAAGGCATATTCCGACTGGTGGCCAAAGGCCGAGGACTTGCCGAGGTGGTCGTCGCCCACGATGGCAAGCACCCCGCCGAGTGGCGCCGAGCCGGCGTGTGTGGCGTGCTTGATCGCATCCATTGACCGGTCTAGTCCCGGTGCCTTTCCATACCAGATCGAGAAGACACCCTCAAAGCGCGGGTCGGGGAACAGTCCGACCTGCTGCGTCCCCCAGCAGGCGGTAGCGGCGAGGTCCTCGTTCAGTCCTGGCTGGAAATGGATCTGGTGTTGGACCAGCAGAGCCTTCGCCCGCTCCAGTTCACGGTCATATCCCGCTAGCGGAGAACCGCGATAGCCACTGATGAAGCCGGCAGTCCTTCTGCCGTGATGCCGGTCGTGCGTGGCTTGCAGCATTGGCAGGCGCACCAGCGCCTGCATACCGGACAGGTAGACCCTCCCGGAAGTCGCGAGATACTTGTCGTCGAGGCTAAACCCTGCCTCGCCCATTGCCTGCTCAGGCTCCCCGGACCGCGCTCGCCGTGCGTCTAAAATGTGGCAGGCCCCAGGCGAAGACCGCGATGGCGGGCACCGTGGCGACTGCCGTCGCCAGAGCCAGGGACTTGCCTACGGCAAGGTCATCCACGAACCAGTAGTCGGTCACCAGCGCAACGAGGGTAGGGCCCCCGCCGAGGCCGATCAGGTTGAGGACGCACAGGTAGATGGAGGATGCCGTCGCCCTCATCCCGGGCGGGGTAATGAACTGGATTGCAGCCGCTGCCGCGCCGAATGGCATGGAGGTGAAAAATATCAGTCCGGTGAACAGCGCCAGGGTGAGTCCCAGTCCGGGCACTACCGTAGCGGTGGCAGCGAACGGCAGGGTGCCGATTGCGGTGACAAGGCCTACCCGCATGGCCGCGTCGAGCTGCCCCCGACCGCTCAGTTTGTCGGTCAGCCAACCACCCGACAGCACGCCGAGGGTGCCCGCCACCAGCAGGATGCTGCCGACCCAGAACCCCGCCTGTGCTGGCGGGAGCGCGAATACGCGGATCAGGTAGGAGGGTACCCAGGCGATCGCCGCGTTGAATACGAGGCCGAGAAGGGTGAACCCGAGCAGGTGCGCGGTATAGGCCTGCCGGTGGGTTTTCATGTGGCCCAGGCAGGCGGACAGGGCAGCTCCCATGCCCTGCGGCGTCGCCGCGGCTTGATGCCTGCGTGCAGGCTCCTTCAGGGTGAGCATCCATAGGGACACCAGCAAGCCGGGCCAGCCCACGACGAAGAACACTACTTGCCAGGGGCGCACTTCGCCGACCAGCGGCAGGATAATGGGCCCGGCATTACTGACCATGCCGATGACCGCCCCACCGATCAGGTAGGCAAGGCCAGCGCCAGCGAAAGCGCCAATCGTATAGGTGGCAAGGGCGCGGCCTAGGCGGCTGGGCGGGAACAGGTCGGCAATCATGGAATACGCTGCGGGCGACAGGGCCGCTTCGCCCACGCCCACGCCCACCCGGGCGGCGAAGAGTTGCCAGAAGGACCGCGCAAGGCCGCACAAGGCGGTTGCCACGCTCCAGACTGCAATGCCGATCGCCATGATGTTGCGGCGGTTGAGTCGATCGGCCAGTAGCGCGATGGGAATGCCGAGCGTGGTGTAGAAAATCGCGAAAGCGAGGCCGTGCAGCAGGCTCAGCTGAGTGTCTGAAATACCCAGGTCTGCCCTGATCGGACCCACCATCAGGGTCAGGATCGACCGGTCAATGAAGGACAGGATGTACGCGACGGTCAATACACCGACCGCATACCAGCCAATCGCGGGGGGCGGATA
>JAUMBX010000103.1:0-2222 GCA_032119515.1 Steroidobacteraceae bacterium
GCTTCTATCCAGCCCGATTTGCCCATCACGTAAGCGCGCGAGATGTCGAACGGGTCGTATTTGACGTCCAGCTTCTTGCCGACATAGTCCACCAGGGTCGGCGCGAAGTACTCGATCGAGTTGGTCTTGAAGGAGCAGTTCGGCCGGATCTTGGCCGTTGCGGCCGCTGTCGAGGGCATGGTGGCAATCACGAAGTCGCGGTTGTAGGAAAACAGCGTATGACTGCGAGCGCCTGCCTGCAGCATGCCGATCTCCCCGGCCTTCAAGGGACTGACGCCCAGGGCCGGATGCTCCGTGGCGTGGTACACCGCAGTCAGGTAGCCTTCGAATGCCTCGCGAAAGGCACGCAGGTTCCACACTGACAGATCGCGCGGATCGTGGGTGGGTGACATCCTGCGGGGCGACTGAAGGGCCTTGTTGTTGCCGTGCAGGACGTGGGTGAACTCCGAGTTCTTCACCCCGAAGAAACGCTCGACCACATTGCCCGAACGTGGCTTGCCGGCCGGGCGCAGGCGTTTGTTGACGCCCAGAAAAGCCAGCAGCTGGTCGTAGTAGATGCTCTTGAAGTCCGACCCCTGATCGCTGACGATCGTCTGCGGGACCCGCTGGTGGCGGCGCACGCAGTCGCGGATGACCAGCATGCAGGAGCGGTAGCTCGGGTCGTCGAACGTGACCGCCCAGGCCAAGATCATGCGCGTGAAGGCGTCGATCATGACCGTCAGCCAGGGCTTGCCCATCTCCATGCCGGTGGTCTCATTGACGCACTGCAGATCGAGCTGGGTATGGTCGATGTGGGCCAGTGCGAACGGACGGGTGCCGTGCCTGGGAGTCTCCCGCTCAAGGCTGAGGTAGGGGACTTCCAGGTCGTAGCCAGCCTTGTCCCCCTCGCGTGCCTTCTTGAGCTCTTCCGGATTGGTCACGTGCTTGATCTCCGCCCGGAAAGTCTTCAAGGTGGGGGCGACCACTCCCTCCTTGGCGCACAGGCTCAGAAACTGAGACCAGCAGGTGAAGATGCCCGGTGCAGCAGCCGACATGACCTCCTCCTTGATCACCGTGTGCATGATCTCCAGCGCGCGGGAGTCTACCCGGCGCTTGCGGTTACCGCGCCGCTGGATGACCGGGATCAGGCCGACGAACTCGTTACCGTATCTGGTCAGGCCTTGCCTGGCCAGCCGCTTCCACTTGCGCATCGTGCGGGGTTTGGGCTGGGTTCTTTCGTGCTCGAGGTACAGCTCGGGATGGAGGCTCTTGTAGCGGTGCATGGCCGAGTCCATGTCCTCCGCAGTGGCCCGGTTCAGGATCTCCGCTGCCATCCGGGCCTGCGGATTGACCGCCATGGCGGTTCCGACGATGGTTCCGAGTCCGACCAGCCGTTCGAACTCGGCGAGCGGCAGCTCCTGCAGGGCGCCGTCGCCGCCCATTCGCAGGAAGATGCTGGTCTGGCCGAGGTTGAGGATCTCGCAGGCCTTGCCGTCCCAGAGCAGGACCGCGCCGGGGGTTGGATTCAGCCGATGGATGGCGAGCTCCGGTGCGGCCAGCAGCGAAGGTAGCCAAAGATGGCTGGAGTCCAGCAGCGCCTTGGTGCGAAAGACCCGGGTTCCGTGCGGCTCCTTCATCATGCAGACCACTTTCAGGTCGACATGCAGGTGTTCGTCAACGATCAGCTTGTAGATCCTGTCGGCGCTCAGGCCGACGTCGTTGGCCAGCAGGTCGCGCAGCCAGCACCAGCCGACCTCCCCCATGAACTCCTGAGCCAGGCGCAGATCCTCCTGGGTCGGCGCCGGACAGTCCTCCCGGAAGTAATCGCTCAGGTCGGCGATGTTCTGGATGACGATCGGATCGGACGTTGCCGAAGAGCGCACCGCGAAGTCGAGGCCGAGGCTTTTGGCGTAGCGCTCGGCCGCCGGACAGCGCCAGACACCTTCCTTGTCCCGGACGAACTGGGCAGAGGGCTCGGACTCCTGTTTGCGCAGCCAGTCTTCGGTCTTGCATTCCACCCAGCCGATGAAATCCTCGGCGATGCGGAAGAAATCCGGGGTGTACATGGTGCCGCTGGAGCGGCCGTCCGCCCGGATGTGGATCTTCTTGATCGGTGGCGGCTGGTCGTAGAACTCGTAGGTGGTCCGGTCGTGGTCCCACTCGTAGATGACGGCCAGTTCCGTGCACCGGGCCTCGGCCTTGATCACACAGCCCATCTTGCGACTTGCATAATGGGTGACCAC
>JAUMBX010000104.1:0-16320 GCA_032119515.1 Steroidobacteraceae bacterium
CCTGGGTATCCACTTCCAGGGTTACCACCGCGCCGGGCTGGGCGTTGGCGATGGACCAGGTGTGGTCGAGTTGGCTGGTGCGCACCGAGGGCTTGCCGCCGCTGCTCGCCTCAGCCAGCACCTCGACTCCGCTCAAGGTAGTGGTGCTCAGGTAGCTGCCGGAGATCACGCTGCCGAAGGTAGTCAGTTCCGAGGTCACGTTGGCCGAGAAGGGCAGGTCGATCGTAAACGGTCCGGCGATGTCGCTGGGGCTATCGCCAATCGCGTTCCAGGCTTCCACGTAATAGCGGTAATCGCCGTTGGCCAGGTTGTTGTCGGCATAGGCGGTGCTGTTCTTCGGCAGGCTGGCCAGCAGGCTGAAGTTGCCGCTACCGATCGAGCGCCATACCCGGTAGCCGGCCTCGGTGTTGTCAGCCGCGGCGGCGGGGTCGACCCAGTCCAGCGAGATGGAATTGTCGTTGACCACTGCGCCCTGCAGGCTGGTCGGCACCGGTGGCGGCAGGGTGACCACGGTGGCCGCGGGAATGCTGCCGTTGATGAAGTACTGTCCGATGCTGCCGTAATCGGTATAGCCGTTGGTCAGTGGATCACCGACGCCGACGCCCTCGATGGCCAGCACGTAGTCGCCGCCGGTCACCGTGGTGGTGATCTGGGCGAAGGTGTCGTTGGTCGGGTTGCTCTGGGCGATGAGCGTGCCGCCGGCGGTGTAGAGCTTGGCCTGCACGTCCAGGTTCATGCCGCGGTTGCCCTGGGCGTAGTAGCTCTGTATCCAGGGCGGGGTGATGGTGAGGTCCACCGTGCCCGCGCCGGAGGAGAAGCTGAACAGGTCGATGTCGTTGCGGTCCTCGATGATGCCTTTGTTGGCCGGATCCAGGTTACCTGGATCACTGACCGGGTTGGTGGAGAACACTACCGTCTCGTTCACCACCTGCAAGGCGGTGGCGGCCGAGAAGTCGGTATCAGCATGGTCGTCCGGGCGGTAAGTCAGCTTTCCGGCGATGATGGCCAGGTCGTCCTGAAACTGCGTGGCGTCTGCGTACTCACCCTTGCTCCACTGGCTCACTTGGGCGTAATAGCCCACGCCCATGATCGGGCCCCACTTGGTGTTGCCGCTGCCGTGGCCCCCGTAGTAGCCCTGCGTCGAGGTGGCATCATGCGACAGGCCGAGGTTGTGGCCCAGTTCATGGGAAGCAGCTTCCGTGATGTTGTGGGGGCCAGTCCCCACCCCGTCCGTAAACACCAGGGCAGGCTGGTAGAAACGGAAGTTGGAGCTGCCCCAGACGCCTACGTAGGCCACACCGCCGCAGCCGCAAGTGTAGATTTCTGGACCCTCAACGGATGCCTTGGGTGTGACCAGGATGTGCCCGACGTTGGGTCCAAAGGACGCGGGCTCCTCGGTCGTGACGTCGATGTCGTAGGGTGCGAAGTCCTCGGCGATGCGCTTCCAGGTCTCGGCGATGGCATCCAGTTCGGCCTGGGTGAAGGTGCTGAAATCACCGTCGATGCTATACGGGCGCATGGTCAGCGTGCCGCTGTTCCAGGCCGTGTTGGACACCACGGCACCGTCCATGTCGAGGTACACCACGCGGCTGGCGCCCGGGCGGCTGTGCAGAGTGAAGACCTGCGCGGCGGGCAGGCCCTGGATGGAGGGGTCGCTCGCGGACTCGGCGGTGGCGCTGTTCGCCCTGATCGGGTCCTCGTAGAAAATTCCGCCACGCCGGTCGGCGCGCAGGGTGGCCGCGTCGGCCGAGGCCCAGTCGAAATTACCCAGCCACTGTAGGGCCCGTTCGCGCGCGGCGCCCGGCAGGCGTTCCACGTCGTTGCGCAGGCGGCTGGCTGGAATGGCGCTGAGGTCCACTGGCGCGCGTTCGACGGCGGGTGCCGCGGGGGCAGCCGTGGCCGAGGGGCCGGCGACGATCAGGGTGATGGCTGCCGCGAGGCAGGTGGTGGCGATCTTCCGCATCTTCGAACTCCCGAGTCTCGTGGGCCCGAAATAGGGCCCGGTGTAAGATTCGGGGCGAGTGACAACCAGCACATTCCCCTCGACGGGGTGCATTAGGCTTCAAGGCGCGACCCGAATATATGCGTGTTTTCCGCAGACGCGATTTAAGTCCAGGCCAAATAGTTCTGTCCGCGTCGGAGATCACCTTTTGAGCCCATAAAACAAGGCGTTGCGTGACATAATCCGCCACGATGCTGGAACTCGACCTGGTGCAGACCCTCGCCGTCGCCTGTCTCAGCCTGTTGCTGGGCTCAGGTCTGGTGCGTCGCCTGCCACTGCTGGGCCGTTACAACCTCCCCCCGCCAGTGATCGGCGGGCTGGTGGTGGCCGCCCTGAGCTGGGTGTTGCACGACAGTGAACTCGCGACGCTCCGTTTCGATACCAGCCTGCAGGGCCCGATGATGACGGCCTTCTTTACCGCCATCGGCTTCGGTGCGAGCCTCGACCTGTTGCGCCGTGGCGGCAGCCAGATGCTGCTGTTCCTGGCCTTGGCGGCGCTCCTCGCCGTGCTGCAATCGGCGCTCGGTGTGCTGGTCGCGATAGGGTTCGGTCAGGCGCCCATCCTCGGAGTGCTGATGGGCACGGCCACCATGGCCGGTGGTCCTGCCACGGGCCTGGCCTTCGCCCCGCTGTTCCAGGAGGCGGGTGTGGCGGGTGCCGAGGGGCTGGCTGTTGCCTCGGCCATGGCGGGCATCGTGCTGGGGGGCTTGCTGGGCGGGCCGCTCGCGACGCGACTGATGCAGAGGCATGGTCTGCGCGGCGGGACGGTGGGTGTTTCGGCAGCGGTTACCGGTGTCGCGGCACCTGTCGATGAGCAGGAAGGCAGGCTCCGGGGCACCATTCATGCACTGACCACCCTGCTGCTGGCCATGTGGCTCGGGCAAGGGCTGAGCGCGCTCTGGACGTCGGTCGGCGTGACCCTGCCTGGCTACGTGGGCGCGATGCTGATCGGCGCGCTGTGGCGAAACCTCAGCGATGCCGCGGGATGGGTCCGACCTCCCATGGTGGACATCTCGAGGATCGGCACCCTGTGCCTGACACTGTTTCTGGCGGTGGCGCTGATGAACCTGAAGCTCTGGGAACTGGCGTCGCTCGCGTTGCCGCTGGTCGTGAACCTCGTGGTACAGGCGCTCATGGTCTGGTTGTTCGCGGGCTGGGTGCTGTTCCGACTGATCGGCCGGGATTACGACGCCGCCGTCATGTGCGGCGGCTTCAGCGGCTTCATGCTCGGCACGACGGCGAACGCGATGGCGGTCATGAGAACCCTGGAGGACCGCTACGGAGCCGCGCCGCGCGCCTTCCTGGTGGTGCCGGTGGTCGGCGCGTTCTTCATCGACTTCACCAACGCCCTGACCATCACGGCTTACCTGAACCTGCTCGACTGACCCGGGCGGTGTCTGTCAGTCCACCAGTTCGACGTCCACCCAGCCCCGCAGGCTGTTGACGAGCCAGAGGTGGCTGGCGGCTCGGAGTTCCGCCCGAGTCAGGACGGCTTCCACCACCTCGCCCCGCTCCAGCAATTCGGCCCGCATCACGCCCGGCAGCAGGCCACAGCGCAGGGGCGGCGTCACTTGTTTGCCCCCGAGTTCCAGGATCAGGTTGGCGCGGCAGGATTCGGTCAGCTCGCCCCGGCGGTTGGCGAGGATGACGTCGTCGACATCCGGACGCGAGGCCAGCGCCGCGTCGTAGGTGGTACGCAGGGTGGTCTTGTTGAAGAGCAGGGGATCGGACTCGTCCACCGCCTTATTCGCCAGGGCTACCCGCCACGGGCCGCCGGTGTCCTGATGGGGTGACACCTCGACGCAGCAGTGGCCGCGGCGATCTAGCGTGACGCGCAGGCGCCAGAGGCCGTCGGCATGGGCCTCGCTTGCCTCAGTGATTTGCTGGTGAATGCCCGGCTCGTCCCAGGCGAAGCCGAAGTAGTCCGCACTGGCGCGCATGCGAGCGAGGTGCCGATCCAGACGCAGTGCCTGCCCCGCCTCCAGGCGCATCGTCTCGAACAGCTGAAAGTCCCGTGTCCACTGGCGAGGTTGGGTCGCAAACCGCGCCTTGAGCAGGCACTCCTCGTATTCCGCGTCGGCATCGGAGTCGGCGGTGATGCCGGCGCCTACCCCCAGCGTGGTGCTGCCGGCGTCGAGATCCAGGGTCAGTGTGCGGATGGGCACGTTGAAGAGTGCCTCTCCACCGGGTCGTAGCAGGCCGATGGCGCCCGTGTAGAAACCGCGTGGCGTGGCCTCCAGGCTCTCGATCAGCCGCAGTGTGCTCAGCTTCGGCGCGCCCGTCACCGAGCCGCAGGGAAACAGCGCCGAGAGGCACTGCCCGAGGCCGGTTCCCGCCGGCAGCCGGGCCTCGATGGTGGAGGTGAGTTGCCACAGCGTGGGATAGCGCTCTGCCTCGAAGAGCCGGCTGACCGTCACCGTGCCGGGCAGGGCGAGCCGCCCGAGGTCGTTACGCAACAGATCCACGATCATCACGTTTTCGGCGCGTGCCTTGGGCGAGGCCTGCAGCGCGTCGCGCAGGGCGAGATCCTCCTCGAGCCAGCGGCCGCGGGCTGTGGTGCCCTTCATCGGTCGCGCGCGGATCACCTCGCCTGCGGTCTCGAAGAACAGTTCAGGCGACAGGCTGATCACCTGCAGGGGACCCAGGTCGAGCCACGCAGCGTAAGCGGGCTGCTGGGCCTGCAACAAAGCCTCGAACACCTCGGCTGGCGATGTCTGCGGCAGGGGGCCTGCCATCGGGAAGGTCAGGTTGACCTGGTAGGTATCTCCGGCGCGTATCGCCTCCTGCACGGCTGCCACCTGCTGCCGGAACTGCGCCCGGTCGAGTCCGGGGGACAGCGACAGGGCGGGCGTCGGGCAGGTCGGATCGACCGTACCGGCTGGCAGGGACGTTACCGAAGCGGGGTCGAACTCGGCCGCCACGGCCAGCGGCATGTTCGTATCTCGCCTGCGAGCTTGCAGCCCTGGGAGGAAGGCGGCAGCAGCCTCGAAGGACAGCGCCAGCGCGACCCAGCGACCAGCGGCCGAGGCTCGCTCGACATCCGCCACCAGCCCGCCGACCTCCGCCAGTGTCCAGGCGGTGTGCGTGACCCGCGGCGAGGTCAGCCGTTGCGACCAGCGGGGGTTGCCGTCCCAGGCCCGAAACCGGGCCTCGCGCAGGCGGGGTTCAGCCACCTGCTTCGGCCAGGTAGAACCATTCGTAGCCGACCCGGGCGGCCGGATCGGGAAACACCACCCGCGCATCCCGCGGGGCCAGCACCGGCGCTCCATTGGCGCGAAAGCCTACGGGCTCGCCGGCCGCGACTGGATCGAAGCTGATCCATTCCCGAGCCAGTCGGTCCGCCGGATCCTCGCGATCTATCACCGCCACCAGGCGCAGGCGCTCGAAACCAGGGGCGGGAGGTTCGAGCGGCAGGTCGGCCAGTCCGAGCAGCGCGACGGACTGCCGGATGGCCCGGTAAGCCACGTCCGGAGCGCCGGCATCCTCGTGCTGGCCGCACTCGACGGTGATGCCGTAACCGCCGCGCGAGCGAATGTACTCGGTGGTGCCGACGCCGTAGACGGAATCGGAATCTTCCAGCAGGCCGCGGGCCCGGCGGCGCGCAGCCGCATCAGCGTAGGCGCTGAGCCAGCCCTCTACGATGCGCGTAGGGCCGACATGCTCGGCCAGCCGCGTTTCCTGGGCGGCGTGAGAGAAGGGCTCCAGAGGGCCTGCGTTATCCGGCGGGCCGCGCATGACAAAGGCGCGCTCGCCGGTGCGGAAGGAGTGCAGGTCCACCAGCACGTCATGCTGCGCCAGCAGCGGACAGAGTTCGTTGGCGATGCGATCCTCGTTGTCCCTCGGTGCCTCCCTGGGGATGAGCGCGCGATTCAGATTGCGATCGCCGACCCTTAGGCCACGCGAGTAGGCCAGCGGGTTGGTGACGGGGATCAGGGTCAGCTGGCCGCGGGTCACGGCCCAGGTCCCGGCCTGCAACTCGCCGAGGATGCGCCGGATGGCCTGGGTGCCGCAGGTCTCGTTGCCGTGGACTGCACCCAGGATGATGAGCCGCGGTCCGTCGGCCGCTGTCGGTGCACCGAAGCGATGCACCTCGAGCAGGGGCGTGGCGGCAGTCATGTCAGCGGGGTCTCAGGACGGCGGATCAAGGTGCTCTTGCCGAACAGTGACTCCACCAGATCGACGGCGAGCAAGGCCGTCCGGTTGCACTGGTCGAAGGCGGGATTGAGTTCGACGATGTCGAGTGAGCCCAATCGCCCGCTGTCGGCGACCATCTCCATGCACAACTGGGCTTCCCGGTAACTCGGGCCGCCAGGTACGGTGGTGCCCACACCCGGTGCGATCCCCGGGTCCAGAAAATCCACGTCAAAGCTCAGGTGAAGATGGGTGTTGGCATCCATACCGGACAAGGCTTCCTCGAGCGTGGCCCGCATCCCGCGCTCGTCGACGTAGCGCATGTCGTAGACCTCAAGATGCTGCGCATGCACCAGGCGGCGCTCACCGGGATCGACACTGCGCACGCCAAGCAGGCGCAGTTGCGCTGACTGGAGGATCGGCTGGGTGTGGCCGAGACCGGTGAGTTCGGGTGGGCCCTGGCCGCAGAGACAGGCGAGTGGCATGCCATGGAGGTTGCCGCTCGGGGAGAGTGAGGGCACGTTGAAGTCGGCGTGGGCGTCGAGCCACAGCACGCGCAGCGACTTGCCGGTCTCGCTGCAGTGCCTCGCCACGGCGGCGATCGAGCCCATGGCGAGGGAGTGATCGCCACCCAGCAGGATGGGCAACTGGCCGAGGCCGAGAATACGATCGCAGGCGTCCCTGACCTGCCGGCACCACTCCACCACCTCCGGAAGGTGACGATAGCCCGCCTCGGGGGGGCGCTCGGGATTGCCGGGGCCGCCCAGGTTGCCGTGATCGACCACGTCAAGGCCCTGGGCCTCGAGGCGGCGCTGCAGGCCCGCCACCCTCAGGGCCTCGGGCCCCATCGAGGCACCGCGGTCCGCTGCGCCCACGTCCGTCGGTGCGCCGATGAAGCCGATGCGGCGACCTCCTTCGCTCATGCCGCCACCTTGCGCACCGCGAGGCCCGGCCGCAGCAGCCCGTAGAGATCCTTGGGGTTGGCGAGCTCCGGGATCAGGTCGATACCGCCGCGCGGGCCCGGTTGTGCGCCGTTAAGGCGATGCAGGTAGCGCAGTGCCGAGAAGTCCTCCAGCGCGAAGCCGACGGAGTCGAACAGGGTGACCTCGGCGTCGGTCCGGCGTGCCGTGGCCCGGCCCGCCACCAGTTCGCTGAACTCGATCAGCGGAAAGTCCGCCGGCACCTGCTGGACCTCGCCCTCGATGCGCGACTGCGGGGCGTACTCGACCACCACGCGGGTATCCGGCCTCAGGAGAATCTCACGGTCCAGTTCGGTCTTGCCGGGACAATCCCCGCCCACGCCGTTGAGGTGCATGCCGGCTACGACCATCCCGGCGGTCAGGATGGTGGCGTTGCGTTTGTCGGCCGTGACGGTGGTGACGATGTCGGCGCCCCGCACCGCCTCGGTGGTGGATCGACAGGCCATCACCTCAAGGCCTTCGAGGTCCATGCCAGCCAGGTTGCGCTGCAGCTTGGCAGTGGCTTCGGCATCCACGTCGAACAGTCGCAGCTCGCGGATGCCGAGCTGGTCATGGAAGGCGATGGCCTGGAATTCGCTCTGTGCGCCGTTGCCGATCAGCGCCATGCAGCGGGAGTCGGGACGCGCCATCCGCCTCGCGGCCAGTGCCGACATGGCCGCGGTGCGCAGCGCCGTGGTCAGGGTCAGCTCCGCAAGCAGCAACGGGTAGCCGGTGGCCACTTCGGCCAGCACGCCGAAGGCCGTGACCGTCAGCAGGCCTTCTGCGGTGTTGCTCGGGTGCCCGTTGACGTACTTGAAGGAGTACAGTCGGCCGTCGCTGATCGGCATCAGCTCAATCACGCCCACCGGCGAGTGCACCGCGTGGCGAGCCGACTTGTCGAAGGACTCCCAGCGGCCGAAGTCGGCCTCGATTTCGGCGGCCAGTTCTCGCATGAACCGGGCCGGTCCGATCTGGCCGACCAGTTCACGAACTCGCTCGACGCCCACGTAATCGACCACTCGGTATCTCCGCCGTGAGCGGCTATCATGCCCCGAGCTGGCGAGGGCCGTCCATGACGCGAAAACTACTGAAGATCCTGCATGAACTCGGCGGAATCGGGGTCACGGGCGCACTGGCCTGCCGGTCACGGGGGTCGAGTCTCTTTGGACATAAGTATTCATACCCACGTCTTGCGCCGGGCGTGGGCGGGATAATCCCTGCCCATGACCCCGCAAATCACGGATGAGATTACCCGGCGTCTCCTGCTGGGACAGGACGTTACCCCGCCAGCGCCCCAGCTCGATTGGCACCACGAACGTCAGTCGCTGGGCGAGAGCGTCCTGCTTTGGCTGATGTGGGGTGCTTTGGCAATGCATCTCATGCTGCCGGCGGCGGCGCTGCTGGACTGGCTGCCGCTGGATCGGCAGGTCTGGCTGGAGAGCGTCATGGCGCTGCTGCTGACGATCGGTCTCGTCGCGTGGCCTCGGCTGAGGCCTGCCCAGCGTGAGTGGATGGGATGGCTGATTTTCGCCGCCGTGGTCGTCGACTGGGGCAGTGGACTGCTGCTCGGCGGTGAGTCGCTGGCCGTTCGGGCGATGGTGACCGGGCTCTTGTACCTGCCCCTGCTGCTGGTCGCCCTGTCGCTGATGAGCGTCCGGACGCCATGGCTGGCTCGCGCTACGCTGCTGCTCATGGCTGCCGTTTACCTCGTGGGGTCCCAGCGCCCGGCCCTCGCTGGCTTGCCCTTCCTGGACTGGCGACTGCCGCTGGCCTTTCTCGCGGCCTATGGACTGCTGCTTCACTATCTCGGTGTGTGGGTGAGGCAGGTCGATGCTCTCATGGCGAGCCTAAACCGCGAGTCGGTCTTGGCCAGGGCTGCGGCGACCGATGCCCTGACCGGCCTGCCCAATCGGCGTGCTGCCGAGGCCATGATCGATACCGCGCTGCAAGCGGGCAAGCCGCTCGCGCTGCTGTCCATCGACGTCGATCACTTCAAGGACGTCAATGACGCCTTCGGCCACGAGGGTGGCGACGCCGTGTTGTGCTCCCTGGGCAGGACGCTTGCGGCGCATCTGCGTTCGTCGGACACTGTCTGCCGGTGGGGTGGCGAGGAGTTTCTGGTGCTGTTGATCGGAGCCGAGGCAGACGAGGCGGTGCGCATCGCGGGCAGGCTCAGGAGGGCCGTGCGTGATGAATCGGGCGGCTGGCTGACGCCGGTGACCGTCAGTATCGGCATCGCCTGGGCCCGACAGGGCGACGCGACGCCGGACGTCGTGCGCAGAGCGGACGCGGCCATGTATCGGGCCAAGGGTGCAGGGCGCGATCGTGTGGTGGTGGCAGGCTCCGAGTCAGGTGTCATCCCCTTGCGCAATCCCGATCCGGGGCAGGCAGGCCGAAGGGCTTCCTGATGGCAGGCAGGCTCAAGCGCAGCTGGGCACTGGCCGGCGTGGCGCTGGGCCTGATCCGGCGGGATCGCAGCCTGCTGGTGTTCCCGCTGCTGTCGGGCGTGGCTTCCCTGCTGGTGATCGCCAGCTTCGTCCTGCCCCTGATGAGTCAGGGGCGTGCAGAAGCCTGGGTAGAACACCCTCCGGCCGTGGCGTATGGCTGGATGTTCCTGTTCTACGTGGCGATGTATTTCGTCGCCTTGTTCTTCAACACGGCGCTGGCGAGCGTGGCGCTGCTGCACCTGGCCGGTACTCCGGCCACCTGGAGGGACGGGCTCGCGCGCGCCAGTGCACGGCTGCCTGCCATCTTCGGTTACGCGGTACTGGCCGCCACCGTGGGTACGCTGCTGCGCATGCTGGAGGAGCGTCTCGGTTGGATCGGTCGGGCGGTCACGGCGGTGCTGGGCGTGACCTGGACGGTGGTGACCTTCCTCGTGGTGCCGGTCCTGGCGGCCGAGGGCAAGGGGCCGGTCGATACCTTGAAGGAGAGTGGCCGACTCCTGCGCACGACCTGGGGTGAAAACCTGATCGGCCAGGGCGGGATCGGTGCGGCGGTCACTGTGGTTTACGTGCTGATCGGCATCGCCGGCATCATCGGCCTGGTGGCCGCTGAGTCGGTGGCCGGCAGCGCGGGCCTGGTCGTCGCCCTGGTCATCCTGGTTGCCGCGCTGGTGACTCTGGCCGTAGTCCACGCAGCCATGTCTGGCACCTACGCGGCCGCCCTGTACGTTTACGCCACCCGCCAGGAAGCGCCGCCCGGGGTACCGGCTGCACTCATGGCGGATGCCTTCGCACCGAAAAAGCAGGGCTGATCGACGAGCATGGCCACCCTCGAGGAGCGGTTGGCTGCGATCGAGCGCCGATTGGAGGCGCTGGAAAGCCAGCAGGCGGCCGAGTCAACACCCGCACCGACCCCCGAACAGACCTGGCGCGCCTATGAGCGCCTTCGCGAAACACCCACTGTACCGCCGAGTTCGCCCCGCCACTTTCCGGTGACCCAGATTCTCGGCTGGACCGGAGCGAGCGCGATCGTGCTGGCCATGGCTTACCTGATCCGCCTGGGACTGGAGTCGGGTTGGCTCACGCCGGCGCGACAACTGGGCCTGGCGCTGGCTGCTGCGGGTCTCCTGATTGCAGGTGGGCTGCGCTTGCGGACCGAGGATACAACTTACGCCGGGTTGTTACCTGCCGGCGGGCTGGTCGTTCTTTACCTGGTGATCTACGGCGCTCACCTGCTGTATGGGTTTGTCGATGCCCCCACGGCAGTGGTACTCGTGATCCTGACCAGCCTGGCCACCTTGTGGCTAGGGCGCCTGTTCGCCAGCGAGCTGTATGCCCTGTTCGCCGTCGTCGGCTCCTACTCCGCACCCTTTCTGCTGCCTGCCTCCTACGCGTCCGTAACGGATCTGGTGGTCTATTACTCGGCCTGGAGCGTCACCTTCTGTGCCTACTCGACCTGGACCGGCAGTCGGCGACCCTACCTGCTGGCGGCTTATCTCGCCCTCCTGGGGTTCAACCAACTGTGGCGCGGCCTCGCTCCGGCGGAATGGCAAGCGGCCCTGGTGTTCCAGCTGGCCCACCTGGCCATTTTCCTGGTTGGCACCACGGTGTATTCGCTGCGCCGCCAGACCCCGCTCGGCACCGCCGAAGCCCTCGCCCACCTGCCACTGCTGCTTATTTTCTATGCCTTGCAGTACGAGCTGCTCGCCCTGCATTTGCCGGATACGGCGCCCTGGATCGCGCTGGGCAGCGCGGCGCTGGTGGCCTTGGCCGCACTAATGGCCACTCGGCTGGGGCTGCCCTCCAGATCAGGTGCGCTGCTGGCCGGTACGTACGCGGCACTGGTGCTGTTCCATGCCGGGTACGTGGAGCTGCTGCCCGAGCGATGCGCCCCCTGGGTGGGTGCGCTGGCCTTGCCGCTGGGCGTCGTCCTGACCCTCGCGCGTGACCGCACGCGGCTGGCTGGCATCGCCCAGCCCATGCAGGCGCTGCTGGTGGTCATTTTCCTGCTCAATTACCTGCGCGTGACGCTCTCCTGGGAAGCGCAGGGCGACTGGCTGGCCTTGTTGTATGGCATCGAGCTGTATGCGGGCTATGCGCTGGTTCGCCGTCATCCGGAGATCGAGGATCTCGGCAGGGCGGCACTGCTTCTCGGCCACCTGGCTGTCCTCGCCGGGGTTATGCAACTGCTCGACGACCGGTTCCTGGTCTCGCTCGCCTGGGGCGTGGTGGCCCTGGCGGCGCTGGCCCTGGCGTTCCGCCTCCGTGATCCCTTCCTGGGCAAGTCCTCGCTGCTGGTGTTTGCGGCCTCCGCCGTCAAGGTGTTCGTGTTCGACCTCTCGGGCGCGGCCCCATTGGCGCGCATCGGGTCGCTCTTGGTGCTCGGCGCCACGCTCTACGCCGGTGGCTGGATGTACCGCCGTATTCAGGCGATGGAGGTCAGGGCTCCCGTTCCGGCTCCGTGAGGTAGTCCGCCAGTCGCAGGACTTCCGGCGCCTCGAGGTGGTTGTGATGCACCATCAGGGTGCCGGGCACGATGCGCTCTGCTCCGGCGATCCACGCAATCAGGGTGGATCGATTCCATACGAGCCCGGACCGCTTGAGCGCTTCTGAGTAAGGGTAGTCGGTGGCCGTGCCGGTAGGTCGGCCGGCGATTCCGTCCAGTCGCGGTCCGATACGCCTGGACGTATCCGGGCCGAGCGCATGGCAGGCCTGGCAGGCCAGCTTGAAAAGCGTTGCGCCATCGAGCGCGGACTCGGCCTGCGTAGTGCCGCTGGTCAACGCAAGCAGGCACGCAATACTCCGCCACGCCGTTCGTGGGGCGCTCATGCGAAACGCCTGGCGAGTTCAAGGCAGGCGCGCTCCGCGGATTCCATGGCACCTTCCATGCCGCTGTGCGCATACGCCGTGTGTTCACCCGCGAAGAAGATCCGGTCCTGAGGCTGGTGCAGAGCCCTGAACATGGCGCTCGTCTCCCCCGGTCGCCAGATCGCCCAGGCACCTCCATTGAGCGGCTCGTGCTGCCAGCGCACCAGGCCCATGGGTTGCAGGCTGTCTGCTGCCTCGGGCATCAATTGTCGCAGGCGGCGGTCGATCAGTGAGGCAGTTGCTTCATCTTCCATCGCATCGGTCTCCGCGCAGGCGCTGCCCGTGATCCATACCGTGAGCAGGTAGGGTCCACCTGCCTGCACCGGCCTGACGAAGATGCGCCCAAGAGGGCCGTCGGTCCACCAGCCGCCAGAGTGCCCGGTTGTTTCCCAGAACGGGGCATCCACCCGGTAATGCATCTGGGTGACCCTCTGGTAGCGGACGGTCTGGATGGCTTCCTGCTGATCCTCCGGCAGGTCTGGTGAAAAGCGAAGGTTGCGCAAGGCGGGCGCGGGCAGGGTGATCAAGACCGCATCTGCATCGATGACGGCGCCGCTCATCAGTTCTGCGCTGACTCGATCCTTGCTCGTGCGGATGCCCACCACCCGGTTGCCAAGTTCTACCGGACTGCTCAGGCTGGCGGCCATCGCCTCCGGCAGACGCTGGTTACCGCCCCTGACCTCGAGCGCTGGCTGACGGAAGGCCGTGGCTCGGGCAATCCCCTGCCGCACGCGAAACATCGAGAGCAAAGACGTGGTCGACAGTGACTCGCCATAGCTCAGGTTGGACTCGAGCAGGGCGATGGCGGGTTCCGGTACTTCGTTGCGGCGCAGGAAATCCATCACCGATATATCGGTTGCCGCTAATTCCGGTGAGCACCAGTCGGAGGCAGTCGCCAACGGGTTTGGCTCCAGCAATGAAGACCAAAGCCGTTCGGGGCTGATCTGGCGCAGCGCTGCGGGCAGTGGATTGTCCTGAGAGCTGGGCCACTCGCTGCGCAGAATCGTGCGGCCCCGGAGCGAATAGTCCGTGGGCAGGCTGGCGGGAGGGGGCTGGAGTGCCACCCGGAGCCGCGATGCGGTGGCAAGGATGCGCCCGTAATTGGGGCCAATCAGATTGGCGCCGGCCTCCGAGTGGAGGGGAGCCTCGCCGAGGGTGCGCAGGCGTCCGCCGACCCGCTGGCGCGCCTCGATCACGCGTACCCGAAAGCCCAGGTCCTGCAGGAGGATGGCGGCGTAGAGCCCGGACAGGCCGGCGCCGAGAACGAGAATCTCACGACGATGTACCGAGCTGAGCGCGGGAGCTGCGGCCAGCGCCAGTGTTCCTGCCAGGAACTGGCGCCGGCCGCGTTGCGCGCGCGTGTCGATCAGGCCCTCTGTAAGCCTGGACCTAGAAGTTCAGGCGGAACTCCGCCCCGTAGGTGCGGCCCTTGCGCAAGGCGCCGAAGAAAGCCCGCGGCAGGCCGCGATCGGCGTTCAAGGGCGCGGCGCCGGCGAGGCCCGAGCAAGGCGAGGCCGTGCTGGTCGGGCAGCTGCCGTAGCGCAAATCGAACCAGCGAGTGGCCAGCGGGATGGTGTCCTCGTCGGTCAGGTTGCGTCCGAACAGGGCCACCGTCCAGCGCTCGCCCCCCTTCACGCCGAGGCGCAGGCCCAGCAGGTTGGTCTCGCCGGTCTCGGCCAGGTTATGCACCTGTACGTACTTGCTGCCCTCATGGGTGAAGGTGCCGTTGACGAAGAAGCGCATGTCGTTGCTCATGGGCCGCTCGTAGCTCACCAGCAGGCTGGCCTGCGTCTCGGGCACCAGCGGCAGCCGGTTACCCTTGATGCTGCAGGCATCGGAGCCGAAGTCGGTGTTGGGGTTGTAGGCCACGCCACCGGAATTCAGCACGAACTCGAAGTCATCGCAGCCCTCGGTGAATTCGGGATTGGTGTAGCCGAGTGCAAGGGTGGCAGTGAGATATTCGGTCAGTGCCACCTGCGACTCCAGTTCCACGCCGAAGGTCTCGGCGCTGGCCTGGTTCACGGCCACCGAGGTAACCGCTCCGTTGCCGCCAGGAATGGCCTGCGTCACCTGTACGTCCTTCGAGTCGATGAAGTACAGCGAGCCGTTCAGCGTCATGCGGCCCTCCAGCAGAGTGCTCTTGAAGCCCAGCTCGAAGTTGTCGGAGGTTTCCTCGGCATAGTCGGGACGTCCGACCGCCAGTCCGGCGTTGCCGTTGATGCCGCCCGGACGCGAGCCCTTGGCATAGATGCCGTAGATCATCAGGTCGTCGCTGGCCTGGTAGTCGAGCGTGATACGCGGGGTCGTCCGGCTGAACTTGGCCTTGAGGTCGGCAGCCACTGCACCGGCGGCCGTGTACTCGCGGCGGGTCTTCTGTTCGTCAAAGTTACGCAATTCGAGGCCCGCGGTCAGGCGATCGTTCACGTCGAAACTCAGCGCCGCGAAGAAGGCATCGTTCTGAATCCCGGTTTCGTTCGCGCCAGCATTGATCACGCCAAAGCGGGGGGCGGCGAAGGTCAGGTCACGCTCCGCATCCTCGTTATCGTAGCGGTACAGGCCGACCATGCCGCGCACACGACGGTCGGCGGGCGAGGACAGCTTCAGTTCGGTCGACCACTCGCGCCGGCTGTTGCGATTGGTATTGGCGAACAGCGGCTCGGCGATGCCGGCGGGCGCTCCGAGCAGCCAGAAGGCCTCGCTGTGGTCGCTGTCCGAGCCGAAGCGGTCGTGGTTGACGCGATGCCCATACAGGGCGCCCAGGGTCCAGCCCGTCTCGGTTTCCCACTTGAGGTTGGCACTGACGAAGGTGTCGCTCGACTCCACGCCGTCGAAGGCCGTGCCGTCCGCGAGCGGATAGGTGAAGGGCGCGATGGCAGGAATGGGATCGGTGTTCAGCCAGACCCCGTCCGGCCTGGCGGCAATCGTCCCGCAGTAGTACTGGTTGGTGTTGCTGTTGCGCGGCAGCATCCCGGCGTAAACGGCAGGTACCAGGAAGGGCGCATAGGAACGGTAGCCCGCCGAGCGGAAACCCGGCAGGCAGTTGTTGGTTTCCGTGCCCTGCAGGAACAGCGCGAGCGGGCCGTCTTCCTGCTTGCGGTGCATGCCGAAGAGCCGCAGGGTGGGGCCGCCCTCCGGCGCAATCAAAAGCGTACCGCTGACCGACCAGTCTTCCTCGCTGCCCACGGTCTTGCCGGTAGCGCGGTTGGTGTACTCGCCGTCATAGGTATTGAAACGGCCACCGAGGCGGAAGCTGACCGTGTCGGACCAGAGCGGGCCGTCGATGGAGAAGGCCACCTTCTGCTCACCATGGTCGCCCACCGTGCCGGTGACGAACCCACCCAGCTTCTCGGTGCCCGGGTCACGGGTGACGAAGTTGATGGCGCCTGCGTAAGTGTTACGACCATAGAGCGCACTCTGTGGTCCCTTGATGACTTCCACCCGCTGCAGTGAGTCGAAGTCCAGCGACTGGATGTCGCCGTTGTAGTACACGCCGTCCACGAAGTAAGCGGTACCGGACTCCACCCCGAACTGCACGTTGGCCAGCACGTTGCCCTGGCCGCGGATGACGGGGCGGTCATTCTGTCGCCCGAAGGCCTGGGAGAAACTGAGGCCGGGCGTGAAGCCTGCGAGGGAGGCTGGATCGACGATGCCGCGCTCGATGCGGCCCTCGTCGGTGATGGCCGTGACTGAGACCGGCGCATTCTGGAGCGATTCGGCCTCCTTGCGCGCGGTGATCACGATTTCCTCGAGCGCCAGGCTGTTACCCTGAGCCAGTGCGGACGTTACTAATGGCAGGCTGCCTCCGCAGCCGAGTGCCAACAGGATTGCAGAACGCAGTTGGATCACGTTTGACATGGCAGTTCCCCCCCCCTCGTTTTTTTGACCATTTCAGCAACCGATTGATTGGTTGTCATAC
>JAUMBX010000105.1:0-5517 GCA_032119515.1 Steroidobacteraceae bacterium
CGGAGCTGATCTTCCCGGTGCCGGAAAAATGGCGGGCCAGCGCCCGCATCAGCGCCTTTTACGACATCGGCAACGTCTTTTCGCAGGGACAGGGCATCAACTTCGTCGGCGCCGATCGGGTAACCCCGGTCGACTACGAGTTTGACTACAATAACCTCAAGCAATCGGTGGGCGTGGCGGTCCAGTGGCTCGCGCCACTCGGCATTTTCCGCTTCAGCTACGGCTTCCCCCTCAACGATGAGAAGGCGGTCGGCGTGCTGTATCCGGACGAGACCGAGGGCTTCCAGTTCACCGTCGGTTCGGCATTCTGATCTACATGGAGATGAGGCAACACATGACTAAGCACCTCTGGCTGGTGGCCGTTGCGGCCGTGGCCCTGTTTCCGGCGGCGGCGTCCGCCCAGTTCAAGATCGGTTACGTGAACACCGCGAAGCTGCTCGAGGAGTCGCCGCAGGCGCGGGCGGCACAGGAGGCCCTCGAGGGCGAATTCCTGCCCCGCCAGCGGGAACTGGCCGACCAGCAGAAGGTTCTCCAAGACAAGGAGGAGAAGCTGAAGCGAGACGCTGCGGTGATGTCGGAGGCCGAGCGCTCCAAGGCCGAGCGTGAACTGCGCGATGGCCAGCGCGACCTCGCGCGTCGCTTCAACGAGCTCCAGGAAGACGCCAACCTGCGTCGCAACGAGGAATTCGGCAAGGTGCAGCGGGTCCTGCTGCAGGAGGTCCAGACCTTCGCCCGGGCCAACGGCTACGACCTGGTGGTGAGCGATGGCGTCCTGTACGCCTCCTCGGCCATGGACGTCACCGGTCAGGTGGTGGCGGCGCTGAAGTCCAGGACCCCCACCGCGCCTGCCAACTGATCGAGGGACAGGGCGTGGCCATGTCGCTCGGCGAGCTGGCGGTCCGCTTCGGGCTGGAGCTCGTCGGCGACCCCGCCTGCCGGGTCGAGCGGGTCGCCACCCTCGCCCAGGCCGGTCCCGGCGCACTCAGTTTCCTGGCCAACCCCAAGTATCGCAGCCAACTGGCTGCGACGCGGGCCTCCGCCGTGGTGGTCGCCGAGGGTGACGTGGCGCGCTGTCCGGTGCCGGCTCTGGTGGCGGCCAATCCCTACGCTGCCTATGCCCGTATCGCCCAGTTGCTGCATCCGGCCGTGGCTCCGGCTGCCGGGGTCCATCCGGCGGCCGTGGTGGCCGCCGATGCCCGAGTGGATGCCACCGCCGAGGTAGGCGCCGGCGCCGTGCTGGAGTCGGGGGTGGAGGTCGGGCCGGCGGCAGTCATCGGCCCGGGCTGCGTGCTGATGCGGGGCGTCCGCGTGGGCGCTGCTTCCCGGCTGCTGGCCCGGGTCACGGCCTATCCAGGCACGGTGATCGGCCAGCGCTGCGTGGTCCAGGCCGGGGCCGTGCTGGGCTCCGATGGCTTCGGCTTTGCGCCAGACAAGGATGGCTACGTGCGGATTCCCCAGGTGGGGAGTTTGCGGATCGGTGACGACGTGGACATCGGTGCCAACACCACCATCGATCGGGGTGCCATCGAGGACACGGTCATCGGTGACGGCGTGAAGATCGATAACCTCGTCCAGGTCGGGCACAACGTCCGCATCGGCGAGCATACGGTCATTGCCGGCTGCGTGGGCATCTCCGGCAGCGCCACGATCGGCAGGCGCTGCATGATCGGGGGCAAGGCCGGCATCGCCGGGCACCTCGAGATCGGCGATGATGTGGCCATCACCGGGCTGACCATGGTGTCCCGCTCGCTTCCGGGTCCGGGCATGTACTCTTCGGGATGGCCGGCGCTGCCCACCCGCGAATGGCGCAGGGCGGTGGCGGGGCTTCGCAGGTCGATCAACAGGAAGGACAGTGATGAGTGACGCACCCTACATGGACATCCACGGCATCCTGCGGCAGTTGCCGCACCGCTATCCCTTCCTGCTGGTAGACCGGGTGATCGAATGCGTACCCGGCGAGCGCATCGAGGCCATAAAGAACGTCACCATCAATGAGCCGTTCTTTCCCGGCCATTTTCCGCAGCGACCGGTGATGCCCGGCGTCATGATCCTCGAGGCCCTGGCCCAGACGGCCGGCATCCTGGCCTTTCGCACCGCCGACGTCATGCCCGACGACGACCACCGGTTCTTCTTCGTGGGCATCGATGGCGCCCGCTTCCGCAGGCCCGTGGAGCCCGGTGACCAGTTGCTGATGAAGGCCAGGCTCGAGCGCGCCATCCGCGGCATCTGGAAGTTCTCCACCTCGGCCGAGGTGGGCGGACAGGAAGTCGCTTCGGCCACCATGATGGTGGCGCCGGAGGTCAAATGAACATCGACCCGCGGGCCGTCGTCGCGCCGGGCGCGAAGCTGGCGGAAGGCGTCCAGGTAGGGCCTTTCGCCGTGATCGGCGCGGGAGTGGAGATCGGTGAGGGCAGCATCATCGCGCCGCATGCGGTGATCAACGGACCGACCGTCATCGGTCGCGAATGCCACGTCTTCCAGGTCGCCTCGATCGGCGATGCACCCCAGGACAAGAAATATCGGGGTGAGCCGACCCGCCTGGAGATCGGCGATCGCAACGTCTTTCGCGAATGCTGCACCGTCAACCGGGGCACGGTTGGCGGGCACGGTGTGACCCGCATCGGTTCCGACAACCTGTTCATGGCCTATTCCCACGTTGCCCACGACTGCGTCGTCGGCGACCACTGCATCTTGTCCAACTGCACTGCCCTGGCAGGCCACGTCGAGCTGGCCGACTGGGTGATCCTCTCCGGCTACGCCGCGGTCCATCAGTTCTGCAAGGTGGGCGCCCACGCCTTCCTGGCCAACAACACGGCGGCCACCCGCGACGTGCCACCCTACCTGCTGGTGGCGGGCACCCCCGCCGAGCCCAAGGGCATCAACAGCGAAGGCCTCAAGCGGCGTGGCTTCACGGCCGAGCAGATCGCCAACATCAAGCAGGCCTATCGGGTGCTGTACCGGGATGGACTGAAGCTCGAAGAGGCCGGCCAGGAACTGGAGAGGCTCGCGGCGGGCCAGCCTGAACTCAGGCTCTTCACGGAATTCCTGCCCACGGTGACGCGGAGCATCGTCCGCTGACATGGCTCGCCCGCTGAGGGTCGCACTGGTGGCCGGGGAACATTCCGGCGACAACCTCGGCGCTGCATTCATCGAGGCCCTGCGCAAGCTCGAACCGGAGGCTCGGTTCGTGGGCGTGGCCGGTCCCCGGATGATCGAGGCCGGCTGCGAGCGCTGGGAGGACTCGGACAGCCTGGCCGTGATGGGCCTGTTCGAGGTGCTTGGTCACCTGCCCCGGTTGCTCGGCCTCAAGCGCCGGCTGGTCCGGCGGCTGCTGGCGGATCCGCCGGATGTCTTCGTCGGCATCGATGCCCCTGAGTTCAACCTGAGCGTCGCGCCGATCCTGCACGCGGCGGGCGTTCCCACCGTGCAATACGTGAGTCCCCAGGTCTGGGCCTGGCGAGAGGGGCGAGTGCGGCGCATGGCGCGCATGCTCGACCTGGTGCTGTGCCTGCTGCCCTTCGAGGCCGAGTTCTACCGTAACCACCGGCTGCGGGCCGAATTCGTGGGCCACCCGCTGGCCGATCGCCTGCCCCTGCAGCCCGATCGGAGTGCGGCGCGCCGCGAGCTCGGCCTGGCGGAGCACGCCACGGTCATCGCGCTGCTGCCCGGCAGCCGGCGGGGCGAGTACGAACGACTCTCCGGGGACCTCGCCGGGGCTGCAGCATGGCTGGCCGGCCAGCGCCCGGGGCTGGAGTTCGTGGCCCCGATGGCCAGCGAGGGGGCCAGGGAATGGTTCTCGGCAGCCTTCCAGCGCGAGGCGCCCGGTGTCGAGTGCCGGTTGGTCGACGGGCAGGCCGCGCGGGTGATGACTGCAGCCAACGTGGTGGTGACGGCCTCCGGGACGGCCACGCTGGAGACGCTCCTGTGCAAGCGACCGATGGTGGTGGTCTATCGCCTCGGGGCGGCGACGGCCTGGGCGCTGAGGCGCCTGCGCCTGGTGAAGTCTGCCTTTTTTTCCCAGCCCAACCTGCTGGCAGGCTCGGCGGTGGTGCCCGAGTTGTTCCAGGACGCGGTCTCCGCCGAGAGCGTGGGCCGTAAGGTGCTGCGCTGGCTGGATTCGCCGGAGGAGGTCGCCCGCCTCGAGCAGACTTTTCTCGGCATCCACGAGGTGCTGCGGCGTGGGGCCAGCGAACGGGCTGCCGAGGCGGTGCTGGCGCTGCTGCGCGAGCGGGCATGACCGGCTTGCTGGTGGCCGGGGTCGACGAAGCGGGGCGGGGTCCGCTGGCCGGCCCCGTGGTGGCTGCCGCCGTCATCCTGGACCCAGGGCGGCCCATCGCCGGCCTCGGGGACTCGAAGGCCATCAGCCCCGCGCGCCGCGAGGCGCTGGAGCCGGTGATCCTCGCCGGGGCGCTGGCCTGGGGGATTGGCTCGGCCCTGCCGGAGGAGATCGATCAGCTGAACATCCTGCAGGCGACCTTGCTGGCGATGCGACGGGCGCTCGAGGCGCTGCCTACCCTGCCCGAACGGGTCCGGGTGGACGGCAATCGCTGCCCCGACCTGGCGGGTTCGCGCATTCGCTGCCCGGTCACGGCCGAGGTGCGCGGTGACGCCCGCTTCGCGGAGATCGGGGCGGCGTCGATCCTCGCCAAGGTTCACCGTGACCGGTTGATGGTGGAGGCGTCCGTGGCCTATCCGGGTTACGGTTTCGAGGTCCACAAGGGCTATCCGACCCCGGCCCACCTGCGAGCACTGGATCAACTGGGGCCGAGTCCGCTGCACCGCATGAGCTTCGGCCCGGTAAAATCCCGGGCATGACTGGCTTCGTCCACCTCAGGCTGCACACCGAGTATTCGCTGGTCGACGGCGTGGTGCGGGTGGATGCGCTGATGGATGCGGTAGTCGCCGCCGGCATGCCGGCGGTGGCCATGACCGATCGCTCCAACCTGTTCGCGCTGGTGAAGTTTCACAGCGCGGCGCAGAAGGCGGGCCTCAAGCCCCTGATCGGCGTGGATCTTCTCACCGGCGGCGTCGACGGGCAGGGCGAGCCCACCTTGCTCACGCTGCTGGTGCAGGATGCCACGGGCTTCGGCAACCTCTCCCGGCTCATTTCCAGGGCCTGGCTGGAAGGCCAGCAGAGTGGCCAGCCGGTCGTGGACAGGCAGTGGCTGGTTGCCGAGTCGCTGCAGGGGCTCATTGCGCTGTCCGGTGGCCGCGAGGGTGATGTGGGGCGGGCGCTGCTGGCCGGGCGCCGGGAGGAGGCCTTGGCGCTCTTGCGAGGCTGGCAGGCGCTGTTCGGCGATCGCTATTACCTCGAGGTCAGCCGCACAGGCAGGGAGCACGAGGAGGCCTGTATCGAGGCTACCCTGGATCTCATCCGCGATCTGCCCACCGCGATCGTCGCCACCCACGACGTCCGCTTCATCGCGCCCTCCGACTTCGAGGCTCACGAGGCCAGGGTCTGCATCCACGGCGGGCAACTGCTGGACGATCCGGCCCGTCCGCGGCGCTACAGTGCCC
>JAUMBX010000106.1:0-2824 GCA_032119515.1 Steroidobacteraceae bacterium
CGCTGGCCATTGCGGAGAGAGGACCTGCTGGCGCTTGTACCTCCTGGGCTGTTCCCGGATCGAGCGGGAGCCCTCAGCGCAGCAGGGCCTTGATCTCGCTCCGGAAGTCCTCGATCGACTTCTTGCCCTGGATGCGCTTGACCACCTTGCCGTCCCGACCGATGAGATAGGTCGTCGGCAGCAGCTCGTTCCATGCGGGATCGACGACGCTGACCAGCGTGTCCATGTCGGGTTCATTCCTGATGTAGCTGTCGAACTCCGGGAAGAACCGCTTGCGGAAGCCGTCCACCATGGCGAGATCGGCCGGATCATCCATGGCGACGGCCACCAATTCGACTCCGCGCTCGGCGAACTCACGTTCCAGCTGCATGAGGTCGGGAATTTCCTTCAGGCACGGCGCGCACCAGGTGCCCCACAGGTTCAGGACCACCGGCTTGCCGCGCAGCTTCGCGAGCGACGCGGAAAACTCCTCGGCCGTGGCCAGCTGGATCTGGCCGGCTGCAGCGGCGGGGCCGTGCAGGGCGGTAACTCCCAGCAGCACGAGGCCCAGGGCGGAAATGCGTAGCAACGTCACGGGCCACCCACCACGGCGGCCAGCACCTGTTCACCCTGCTGCCACACCACGACTGCCCCGCCACCGGGAAGCCCGGCGGCTTCCGGATAACTCCCCGTGCCCTCGGGCGCATCGAGTTCGAGAACCGGACCCCAGGTGGCGCCATTGTCGGTGGAACTGCGGGTGAAAATCCGGCGCGGTCCGTCGAGCTTGCCATGCCAGAAGGCGTGGAGTGTCTGCCCGGAAGCAGCGAGGCTTGGGCTGTCGCTGACAGCCGCCTCTGGGTGCATGCGCATGGCCGGCTCGAAGCTCTGCCCGCCATCGATGGAACGCGAGTACAGCAGGCCCGGCGGATCCTCCGCGCCGTTGTGGACCAGCGTGTGGAGGAAGTTGCCGCTGGCCGCGAGCGCCGTCGGCTTGAGCGGGCAGCCATTCATCTTCCAGGGCGTGCCCTGGGCTGCGACCCTGGCGCCGAACGACTCGCCGGCGTCCGATGAGATCGACACGGTGGGTGAGCGAAGGTTGTCCTCACCCACCATCCTGCTGCCGAGTACGACCCGCTCGCTGCCGTCTGCCAGGGCCGTCAGCTGGCAGCAGGGGCAGGCGTCTGCCTGGTACAGCAGTCTTTCCGCCTCGAAGCTGGCACCGTTGTCGTGTGAGGTCCGCAGGTAAGTCGAGGACAGCGTGCGCTCGGGAGTCATGTCGCGGGTGTCGAGCCAGAAGGCGTAGACGTCGCCCTCCGTGGAGACGGTCATGGTCCCGAATACCTGCGCCTGGGAGAGTCCGCCGTGCACCAGGTCCGACAGGTCCCCCGGGACGTCCGCGTTCAATTGCAGGGGTTCGGAGAAGGTCTTTCCGCCGTCCAGCGAGCGCACATACAGCGAGGCGGCGACGGCCTTGCCCGTCACGGGCGAGGTCGAATTGGCCGGATAGGACACATGAATCACCCCGCCGGGCCCGATACCGACCTGCGGCTTGGCGACCGAAAAGCCCCAGACCTCACCCTCCCGGCGATTGACGCGAACCTGCTCGCCGAAGGTGTTGCCCCCGTCGTCCGAGCGTGCATACATCAGGTCGGTCCAGGATTGATGGCTGTGGCCGCCGCTCTGATCGCTCCCTTTGCGATCGGCGGTGCCGACCGGGCCCTTGTCGAGCCAGATCACGTGGATGGATCCGTCGCTGCCTACGGTGACTTCGGGCGCCTGGGCCCGACGCGTACCGTCGGTGACTGCGACGGGTGCGGCAAACGAGAGGCCGGCAATGAGCGAGAGCAACAGCAGACTGCTCGAGCAAATGAGCGAGTGACCCAAGGTAGTTGTCCTGTTTTTATGATGTCCTCATCATACCCCTCATGATCCAGCTGTCCAACACGGCGGCCAGGCGGAGATAATCGATCCATGAGCGAAGTTAACAACATGCCTTGGTCAGTGATGGCAAGGCTCGGCCACGCCGGCTGGCTGCCCTTCGTGGGCTTGGCCTTGCTGAGCCTGTTGCTGGATGATCCGTCCGCGCGTCACCTCGCCGAGCGACTGCTGCTCGGCTACGGAGCCGTCATCCTGTCCTTTCTCGGCGGCGTCCACTGGGGCCTTGCCATGCAATCTCCCGGCGGCCGGACGGTGGGCATGTTGACGATTGGCGTGCTGCCCTCCCTGGTGGGATGGGGGACCTTGCTGCTGCCGGGCGAGCAGGCGCTCGCGATACAAGTAGCCGCCTTTGGTGGATTCTGGTTCTACGAACACCGGGCCCTGGGGCCGGAGATCCTGCCGAAAGCGTACCTCGACCTGCGTCGCTGGCTGACCCTGGTGGTTGTGGCAGCGCTGGGGCTCGCCCTGATCGGTCCCTCCTTGGGGCCACCGGCATGATGCGGCAATTGCTGTCTACCCTCCCACAGCGCGGGCGGCTGGAGTGGATCGGCCTGCGTCCTGCCCGCGATGCTGCAACCCAGGTCGTCTCTGCCGTCGCGGCGGCACCCGGCAAGGGGCTCGCAGGGGATCGCTTCCGTGGCACTCAGGCCAGCAAGCGCCAGGTTACCCTGCTCCAGTCGGAACACGTCGAGGTCATGCAGAAATTACTGGGCCGGACTATCGATCCCGGCCTGCTGCGGCGGAACCTGCTGATCTCGGGCATCAACCTGTATGCCTTGCGGCATGCGCGCTTTCGGGTGGGGTCGCTGCTGCTCGAGGGCACCGGTATTTGTGCGCCCTGCTCACGCATGGAGCAGGCCTTGGGACCGGGGGCATTCAATGCCATGCGCGGCCATGGCGGCATCAC
>JAUMBX010000107.1:0-3863 GCA_032119515.1 Steroidobacteraceae bacterium
ACCTCCAGCATGTCCTCGTTGGAGAGCGCGATGCAGCCGTCGGTCCAGTCGGTCGCCAGGTACCGGTCGCGCGAATGGCGCATCACGTTGGGCAGGCCATGGATCATGATCAGGCCCCCGGGCGAAACGCCGTTGCGCTCTGCAGCGGCTACGTCCGAGGGGTCCGGGTAGGAAACCTGGATGGCGAGGAAGAACTCGCTCTCGGGGTTCCGGCGGGTCAGCGTATAGCGACCCTCGGGGGTGCGAAAATCGCCTTCCTGTTCCTTGTCGCCGGTGGGCAGCAGGCCCAACGAGACCCGATAGTTGCGGAGCGGCTGGCCATCGCGATACAGGGTGAGCCGGCGCTCCGCCTTCCTCAGCACCAGCCGATCAGCCAGCTGGAAGCCTGGCTCGCGCGCCAGGAAAACGTCAGCCGCGGCGGGCCCCAGCGCCCCCAGGACTGCACAGACCAGGATGACCACGCGCACGATCATGGGGCGAAGTATAGCCGTGGACGCAGGACCTAACGGAGGCGCACGTCACGGCACTCCCGGCTCGTGGCCTCGGCTTCCAGCCGGTAGGTCATCCCGGCCTCGACTTCCACGTCCAGCAGGAAACGGGTGGTCGAGTCCTGCTCAGGAAGCCGGCAATCGACCATCAGCGTGTGCGGTCCGGGCCGGAGGGTGACTGCGTTACGGCCCGTCGGAATGCGCCGTTCGTCCACCTTACGCAGGACGACGGACACTGGCAGACCGCCCGAGAGCACGGGATCGGCCCTCAGGACGGCCACCTCCTCACGCGGGAGCGCAGGACCGTCGTAGGCCTGCAGGGGCGTACAGCCGACGAGCAGCAGGGGCAAGGTGACCGTTGCCGCGCAGGGAGCCCCGCGCAGCAACGGCCTCAGCCACACTTCGAGTCGCCGCAGGACAGGCAGGTCATGCAGCCGTCCATCATGACGACGGCCGCAGTACTGCACTTGGCACAGAGCTGGGCCCCTTCGGGGTACTTGTCCTGGGCGAAGGCGTCGGCCTGGCGGTCGCGATCCGCCCACTCCTTGCGCTTGGCCTCGATGAGGGCCTTGCGGGCCTCGTCCATCTCCGCCGCGGGCATCAGCCCGATGGTCTGCAGGTGGCGCTCGATGACGAAGCCGAGTTCGGCAACGTTCGAGGGCATGAACTTGCCGCCCGGCTGCCAGTAGCCGCCGCGCGGGTCGAACACGGCCTTCAGTTCCTCGGTCAGGAAGGCCACGTCGCCGCCCTTGCGGAACACGGCCGAGATGATCCGGGTCAGGGCCACGATCCACTGGAAATGATCGAGGTTCTTGGTGTTGATGAAGATCTCGAAGGGCCGGCGGTGCTCATGCTCGGTGCCCTCGTTCAGCATGATGTCGTTGATGGTCACGTACATCGCATGGTCGGAAACCGGCGTCTTGATCTTGTAGGTGGAACCGATCAGGACATCCGGACGCTCGAGCTTTTCGTGCATCCAGACGACCTTGCCGTCCTTGCGGGCCTTGGCCTCGCCGCGCACCGGCGCCTTGTCCGGCGCGGCCACCTCTTCCTTCTTGCGGACCTGGTACTTGACGATCTTCTTGCCGATGTTGACCTTGCTCATGCTCGATATCCTTGGATGTCCTGGCGCTCAGAACTTGCCGTAGTAGCCTTCCTTGAGCGCGTCGAAGAGGTTGGCGGCGGTATGCACCTCGCCGTCGTACTCGATTTCCTCGTCACCCCTGACCTCCACCTCGCTGCCGTCCTCGAGGGTAAAGACATAGGTAGTTTTCTTGAGGTCCTCCTCCTTCACCAGCACACCCTGGAAGGCCTCCGGGTTGAAGCGGAAGGTGGTGCAACCCTTGAGGCCCTGCTCGTGGGCGTAGCGGTAGATGTCCTTGAAACCCTCGTAGGGAAAGTCGGTGGGGACGTTGGCGGTCTTGGAGATGGAGGAATCCACCCACTTCTGGGCCGCCGCCTGGATGTCGACGTGTTCGTTCGGTCCGATGTCGTCGGCAGTGACGAAGTAATCCGGCAGGCGCTCCGCATCCGTGGTGGCATTCGGCACCGCGCGGGGATTGACCAGTTCGCGATAGGCCAGCAGCTCGAAGGAAAAGACGTCGACCTTTTCCTTGCTCTTCTTGCCCTCGCGGATCACGTTGCGGAAGTAGTAATGCGCGAAAGAGGGCTCGATCCCGTTGCTGGCATTGTTGGCCAGCGACAGCGAAATGGTGCCGGTCGGAGCGATCGAGCTGTGGTGCGAGAAGCGTCCGCCCACCGACTCGAGTTCCTTGACCAGCCCCGGCGCGACCTCCGCCAGCCTCTGCATGTAGCGGCTATAGCGCGCGTGCAGGATACGTCCGGGGATTCGATCGCCGATCTTCCAGCCGTCCTCGACCATCTCCGGGCGCTTGCGGAGCATTTCCGCGGTGACCGTGAACTTCTCCGTCATGATCGGCGCCGGGCCCTTCTCGCGGGCGAGGTCGAGCCCTGCCTCCCAGCCGGCAATGGCCAACTCCCGGGACACGTTCTCCGTGAAGGCCACCGAATCCTTCGACCCGTACTTCATGCCCAGCATGGTGATGGTGGAGCCGAGGCCGAGGAAGCCCATGCCGTGACGACGCTTGCGCAGGATCTCTTCCCGCTGCCGGCCCAGCGGCAGGCCGTTGATCTCCACCACGTTGTCCAGCATGCGGGTGAACACCCGCACCACCTCGCGGAATTCCTCCCAGTCGAAGTTGGCCGCGTCGGCGAAAGGCTGGCGGACGAAGCGGGTGAGGTTGATCGACCCGAGCAGGCAGGAGCCGTAGGGCGGCAGCGGCTGCTCGCCGCAGGGATTGGTGGCGCGGATGTTCTCGCACCACCAGTTGTTGTTCATCTCGTTGACACGATCGACCAGCACGAAGCCGGGCTCCGCGAAATCGTAGGTGGAGGACATGATCAGGTCCCACAGCCGCCGGGCGGGAAGCACCTTGTAGACCTTGCAGGCCACCAGCCCGGATTCACTGGTGACGTAGCGCTCGCGCAGCGGCCATTCGCGCCAGACGATTTCCTCTGCATTGGTGAGGTCGTGGGTCGCCGGATCGTATTCAGACTCAGACAGCGGGAACGCCAACTTCCAGTCGGCGTCGTCGCGCACCGCCTGCATGAACTCGTCGGTGATCAGCAGCGACAGGTTGAACTGGCGCAAGCGGCCGTTTTCCCGCTTGGCACGAATGAAGTCCATGACGTCGGGGTGGCCGATGTCGAAGGTGCCCATCTGGGCGCCCCGCCGTCCCCCGGCCGAGGACACCGTGAAACACATCTTGTCGTAGATGTCCATGAACGACATCGGGCCCGAGGTGTAGGCCCCGGCACCCGACACATAGGCGCCCTTGGGGCGCAGCGTGGAGAACTCGTAGCCAATGCCGCAGCCCGCCTTCAGCGTCAGACCGGCCTCGTGCACCTTGCCCAGGATGTCGTTCATCGAGTCTTCGATGGTGCCCGAGACCGTGCAGTTGATGGTCGAGGTCGCCGGCTTGTGCGCGAGCGCGCCCGCATTCGACATGATGCGCCCCGCCGGGATGGCCCCCTTGCGCAGCGCCCACAGGAAGCGCTGGTTCCACTCCTCGCGCAGCTCCGGCTTCTCGACGTCTGCCAGCGCCTTCGCCACGCGGCGCCAGGTGCAGTCCATGGTGTCGTCGACTGGCGAGCCATCCTTTGCGGTGAGCCTGTACTTCTTTTCCCAGATGTCCTGCGAGGCCTCCTGGAAGGCGATCTGGTCCACGTTCTTGGGCTCGATCTTCACCGCTGTGCTCATTGTTGTTCGTTGCTCCCCTCGAGGATCAAAAATACCTGCCGTCACGGAAACAGCCACCGCACCCGGCCCATGGGCCAGATATCGCTCGAATGGTG
>JAUMBX010000108.1:0-1974 GCA_032119515.1 Steroidobacteraceae bacterium
GTCGAAGGCGACCGGCCGGTCGGTCCCGAGGTTGCACAGCCCGATCTCGTTGAGGTCGAGCTGGCGGGCCGCCATCTGCTCCAGCGTATTGACGTTCACGCGGTGGCGAATGTCGGTGATGCTCGCGGTGACCGTGCGGGGACCGATCTTCATCAGGTAGGGACGACCCGGCAGCATCGCCTCCTCGTGCATCCAGACCAGGCTGACCTGGAACTGGTCGGCCACCGCGGGCGGCGCGTCAGCGCCTGCCAGCAGGTCACCGCGACTGATGTCGATTTCATCGGCGAGCGTGAGGGTCACGGACTGGCCGGCCACGGCTTCCTCGAGGTCACCGTCGAGGGTCACGATCCTCGCTACGGTGCTCTGGCGCCCCGAGGGCAGCACCCGCACGGCATCGCCCTGGCGCACGCGCCCAGCGGCGATGGTGCCGGCGAAGCCGCGAAAGTCCTGGTTGGGCCGGTTGACCCATTGCACCGGGAGCCGGAACGGTCGCCCGGCCAGGTCGCGCTCCACCTCCACGGATTCCAGGTGCTGCATGAGGGTGTCGCCGCCATACCAGCGCATGCGTTCACTGGGGTCGACGACGTTGTCGCCACGCAGCGCCGACATCGGGATCGGGCAGACTTCCTCGAGGCCGAGCATGTCAGCAAACTCCCGATACTGCTCCACGATGGCGTCGAACACCCGCTGGTCGTAGTCGACCGCATCCATCTTGTTGACGGCCAGGACTACCTCGCGGATGCCCAGCAGCGACACGATGTAGCTGTGCCGGCGGGTCTGCTGCAGGATGCCCTTGCGTGCATCGACCAGGATGACGGCGAGGTCCGCGGTGGAGGCACCTGTCGCCATGTTGCGGGTGTACTGCTCGTGACCGGGTGTGTCGGCCACGATGAACTTGCGCCGGTCGGTGGAAAAGAAGCGATAGGCCACGTCGATGGTGATGCCCTGCTCGCGCTCGGCGGACAGACCGTCGACCAGCAGCGCGAAATCGATGTCGCCGCCCTGGGTACCGACCTTCTTCGAGTCGGACTCGAGGGCAGCGAGCTGATCCTCGAAGATGAGTTTGGACTCGTAGAGCAGGCGCCCGATGAGGGTGCTCTTGCCGTCGTCCACGCTGCCACAGGTGATGAAGCGCAGCAGGTCCTTGTGCTGGTGGGCCTCCAGGTAGGCGTCGATGTCCTCGGCGATCAGGTCGGACTTGTGGGCCATCAGAAGTACCCTTCCTGCTTCTTGCGCTCCATGGCTGCAGCGCCGTCCTGGTCGACCGCCCTGCCCTGACGCTCGGACACGGTGGCCAGCAGCATTTCCCGGATGATGTCAGGAAGCGTCACCGCCTCGCTTTCCGTGGCTCCGGTCAAAGGCCAGCAGCCCAACGTCCGGAAGCGGACGGTCCGCATCTCCGGGCGCTCGTGCTCAGCCAGCGGCATGCGCTCGTCATCGACCACGAGCAAGCGGCCATCTTTCTCGATCACTGGCCGCGCTGCCGAGTAATACAGGGGGACGATCGGGATCTTTTCCAGGTGGATGTACTGCCAGATGTCGAGCTCGGTCCAATTGGACAGGGGAAACACCCTGAGGGACTCACCCTTGCGCTTGCGGGTGTTGTAGGTGCGCCAGAGCTCGGGCCGCTGACGTTTTGGGTCCCAGCGATGCTGGGCAGAACGCAGGGAAAAGATGCGCTCCTTTGCGCGGGACTTTTCCTCGTCGCGCCGGCCGCCGCCGAAGGCACAATCAAATCCGTACTTGTCGAGGGCCTGCCGCAACGCCTCGGTCAGCATGATGTCTGCATAGGAGCCACCATGGGTCCAGGGCTTGACCCCCGCCCGCTGACCTTCCTCGTTGGTGTGAACAAGGAGCTTCAGGCCCAACTCCGCGACCCGCCGGTCGCGGAATTCCAGCATGTCTCGAAAGTCCCACCCGCTCGCGATGTGCAGCAAGGGGAACGGCGGCGTTGCCGGGTAGAACGCCTTCAAG
>JAUMBX010000109.1:0-15202 GCA_032119515.1 Steroidobacteraceae bacterium
TGTTCGGGGCCCTGCGTGACGAGGATATTTCGGTCATCCTGATTTCCCAAGGCAGCTCCGAGCACTCCATCTGCTTTGCGATACCCGAGACCCAGGCCACCCTGGCTGACCGGGTCCTGCGGCGGGCCTTCATCGCCGAGCTGCGCGAGAACCAGATCCAGAGCGTGGAGGTGACCCCAGGCTGCGCCATCATCGCCGTGGTGGGAGACGGGATGGCAGGCAAGCACGGCGTCGCGGCCATGGTGTTCGACGCGCTCGGCTGGGCCGGGGTCAACGTCAAGGCGATCGCACAGGGTGCCTCCGAGCGCAACATCTCGGCGGTCATCGGTGGAGAGGACGTGACCCGCGCACTGCGCGCAGTGCACGCCGCGTTTTACCTCTCGCCCAACACCCTCTCCATCGGCGTGCTCGGCCCGGGCACGGTGGGCTCGGTGCTGCTCGACCAGCTGGCCTCGCAGGTAGGGCGCCTGAAAAAGGACTTCAACGTCGACTTGCGGGTGCGGGCCATTGCCGGTTCGCGACGCATGTTGCTGGCGGATTCTGGTATTGACCTGACCAATTGGCGTGAGTTGCTGAAGGACGGCCAGCCGACCGACCTCGAGGCGTTCGAGGCCCATGTGGTCACCGAACATCTCCCGCACAGTGTGATCATCGACTGCACCGCCGACGATGACGTGGCAAGCCACTATGCCGGCTGGCTCGCCCGGGGCGTGCATGTCGTCACACCCAACAAGAAGGCCAACAGCGGCTCGCTGGCCTACTACCGCCAGCTGCGCGAGGCACGCCGCAACTCCGGCGCACACTTCCTGTACGAGGCAACGGTCGGGGCTGGCCTGCCGATCGTCACGACCCTTCGTGACCTGCGGGACACCGGCGACGACGTGCGCCTGATCGAGGGGATTTTTTCCGGCACCCTGGCCTATCTGTTCAATGTTTATGACGGCAGCAGGTCGTTTTCATCGATCGTGCACGAAGCCAAACAGCTTGGTTTCACCGAGCCCGATCCGCGGGACGATCTCTCCGGCACGGATGTGGCCCGCAAGCTGATTATCCTGGGGCGGGAAATCGGCCTCGAACTCGAGATGGACGACGTCGAGGTCGAGAGCCTGGTGCCCGAGGCGCTGCGCGACTGTTCGGCCGAGGAATTCATGCAGAGGCTGGATGAGGTGGATGCCACCATGTCCAAGCTGCACGCCGAGGCGGCGGCTGCCGGGGAAGTGCTGCGCTACGTCGGTCGCCTGACGGCCGACGGTCGCGCCACCGTCGGGATCCAGAGACTGGGCGCCGCTCACCCCTTTGCGCATCTTGCCTTGACGGACAATATCGTCAGGTTCGTCACCGCCCGCTATGCCGACAACGCGCTCATCGTGCAGGGGCCAGGGGCCGGTCCCGCAGTCACCGCTGGCGGAGTGTTCGGCGACCTGCTGCGCCTCGCCGCTTACCTGGGAGCCCGCCTGTGAACACCTCAAGCCGCTCGGTGACAGCGTTTGCACCGGCTACGGTAGGCAACGTAGGCATCGGTTTCGACATCCTGGGGCATACCGTCAGCGCCGTAGGCGATCGGGTGACGGCAAGACGCTCGGAGTCGCCGGGTGTGCGGATTGCGTCCATTACGGGAAGTCCGGCTGCCCTGCCACTCGAGCCGGAAAAGAACACGGCAGGCATGGCGCTGGTGTCGATGTCACGCGCCCTGAGCCTGCCGTTTGGCATCGAGATCGAGATCGAGAAGGGCATTCCGCTGGGATCTGGGCTCGGTGGGTCGGCGGCCTCGGCGGTCGCAGCGGTGGTGGCCGCCAATGCGCTGCTCGACACGCCGCTGGACAAGCTCGCCCTGCTGAAGTTCGCCATGCAGGGCGAGGCGGTGGCGAGTGGTTCGGTGCACGTCGACAACATTGCGCCGTCGCTGTTCGGGGGCCTGGTCCTGACCGTGGGTATCGACCACCCTCGCACCAAGCAGATCCCGGTGCCGCCCGGCATCCGCTGCGTCCTGGTCCATCCGCACATGTTCCTCTCCACTCGCGAGGCGCGCCGGATCCTCAAGAAAAGCATCGATTTATCGGACGTGGTCTGGCAGACCGCCAACCTTGCCGGTTTCCTCAGTGGCTGCTACAGCAACGATCTCGACATGATTCGCGATGCCTTCGAGGACGTCATCATCGAGCCGCAGCGCTCGCAGCTGATTCCGGGCTTCAAGGCCGTGAAGCAGGCCGCCATGGTCAATCGGGCCCTGGGCTGCTCCATCTCCGGGGCGGGGCCAACCGTGTTCGCCTGGTGCGAGGAAGCCTATGCACAGGGCATCCAGGCCGCCATGGTCGAGGCCTTTGCCGATCACAACCTGGCTTGCGACCACTGGATCTCCGCGATCGACCAGCAGGGCGCGCGGCTCGTCGACGCCTGATGGAGTGCGTCAGTACACGCGACCAGGCGTTGCGGGTGTCCCTCGGTCAGGCCCTGCGCGAGGGGTTGGCGCCGGAGGGTGGTCTCTACGTACCTCACCGGCTGCCCAATTTCCGGCCCGAGGACTTTGCCGGCGTGGATGATCTGCCCTCCATCGCCAATCGCCTGCTGCAGCCTTTGTTCGAGGGAGAGTCGTTGGCGCCTGAGCTGGCCGCGATCTGCCGCGAGGCCTTCGACTTCCCCGTTACCCTGTTGCCACTGGAACGGGATGGACACGCCTTTCATGCCCTGGAACTGTTCCACGGGCCGACGGCTGCCTTCAAGGACTTCGGGGCCCGCTTCCTGGCCGCCTGCATGGTCCGCCAGCCCGGGACTCCGGGTGGGGTAAGCATCCTGGTGGCTACCTCCGGCGATACCGGCGGAGCCGTCGCTGCGGCCTTTCATGGGCGTGCCGGGATCCGCGTCGTCATCCTGTTTCCAGAGGGACGGGTGTCCCCGCGGCAGGCGCATCAACTCTGCTGCTGGGGCGACAACGTCGTGGCCTACCGGGTCGCCGGTGAATTTGACGATTGTCAGGCCATGGTCAAGGCTGCACTGGGTGATCGCGAGCTGCAGGCGGCGCGTCCCCTGTCTTCGGCCAACAGCATCAACATCGGCCGCCTGCTGCCCCAGTGCGCCTACTATGCCTATGCCAGCCTGACGCTGTGGCGGGCGAGCGGCCGCAAGGTCGACTTCATCATTCCCTCCGGCAACCTCGGCAACGCCTGTGCCTGTCTGTGGGCACGCGCCATGGGCCTGCCGGTGGGGCGGGTCGTGCTGGCCCACAACGCCAACCTGACAGTGCCTGACTACATCGCGGGCCAGGGGTGGCAACCGCGGCCCAGTGTGGCTACCCTTGCCTCTGCCATGGACGTCGGGAATCCCAGCAACATGGAGCGAATTCGCTGGTTGTACCAGGACGAGGCCGTGCTCCGGCACGAGGTCTCGGCTTCGGCCGTGTCGGATGCCGACATTCGTCAGCGTATCGTTCACGACCATCGTGCAATGGGCGTGACCTGGTGCCCGCATACGGCGACGGCTGCCGAGTTGCATGCGCGGTTCCTGGCGGCCGGGGACACCGCAGGGCAATGGGTGGTGGTGGCTACTGCACACCCCGCCAAGTTCGAGCAGGTGGTGGAACCGTTGATCGGCGAACCCGTGGCCCTGCCATCGGCCCTGGCTGAGTTGCTGAATCGGCCGGCCGAATCCAGGCCCCTGGCCGCCAGGCCTGCTGCCCTGCGCAACGCACTGCTGGGGGCCTGAAGTGGATCAGTCACTGGTGCCGATCCTGTTGGGTCTGGTCCTGGTCGTCGGACTGGGCGGGCTCGGTTACCTGGGCGGACGCGCATGGGGCAAGGCTACGCAGGGTGCCCGCGCACGAAAGCGGCTGCTGCGCTGTGCCAACGAGCACCTTGCCGACGTGCTGGTACCCGATGGGATGGACGCCAGCCTGCACGTGGATTACCTGTTGTTGACGCGGTTTGGCATCCTGGTCGTGGACTTTCGCGACCTGCAGGGCGTGGTGTTCGCGGCAGAGCGGATGGAGGAGTGGGCGGTGATGGACGGCTCCCGCCGTTCGACGCTGCGTAATCCTTTGGGCGGACTCTACGACCGCGTGCAGAGCGTCCGGCAACTCTGTCCTGACATCCCGGTCGATGGGCGAGTGGTGACCACCCGGGCCCAGTTCCCCCGCGGGCGGCCCGATCTCGTCATGCCGCTCGATGAACTGGTCAAGGAACTCGGGTTCGTGAACCGCAAGGAGCAGGTGCCTGAACTCTCCGCCCTGCGGCCAGCCTGGGAGCGGTTGGTGGCGGCCGCAAGGCCCAACCCGCTCGGTGCCAACAAGAAATTTCGACGGCTCTAGAAATTAAAAAAACGCAGGGCGTTATCGGTACTCGCCCTCGCCACGGCTTGGTACGGCTGGTTCAAAATTCTAGAAATTCTTTCAACAATATGAGGTAAGTGTCTGGGTTCATTACGTCTTGAGCTTGGCTTGTCGGGCAGATCGCGAGGCAGAAGATAAGGGCCGTCCGTCTCCACCATCAGCCGGTCCAGCGGCAGGTAGGGCAGGGCCTCACGCAAGGCCTGGCCCCTGCGCTCGTCACAGACCCAGCCGGTGATCCCGATCTGCAGCCCGGCCTCAAGGCATTCCTCGAGCTCTGCCCGACCACCGGTGAAGCAATGCAGCACCGCACCGGGCAGTTCGGGCAGCGCCGGCACCAGCAGGTCCATGAAGTCGCGATGGGCGTCGCGCTGATGCAGGAACAGTGGCTTGCCATGGTCAACGGCCAACTGCAGCTGACGCTCGAAGGCGCGACGCTGATCCGGTCTGGGTGAAAAGTCGCGGTAGTAGTCCAGACCGCACTCGCCCACGGCGGCCACCAGGGGGTGCGCCAGCAGTTCGTTCAGCGCCACGACGGCGGCCGGGTCGACCTCGCTGGCATGGTGTGGGTGGATCCCGGCGGTGGTGCGGAACACCTCCGGTCTGGACTCGCAGAGCGTGATCGCGGCCCGGATGCTCGCCAGGCTGCTGCCAGTGATCACCATGCGGCTGACTCCTGCCTTGGTGGCGGATTCGATGACGGCCTCCCGATCGTGGTCGTAGCTGTCGTGAGCAAGGTTGATGCCGATGTCAACCAGGGAGATTACGTTCATGACGTGAGTGTAATTGACGCGCTCGCCCTGTCGTATCATTGGCACCCATGTCCGCGTCCCGTTATTCAAATCTGCTGGCGCCTCTCGACCTGGGCTTCGTGACCCTGCCCAATCGCGTGGTCATGGGTTCCATGCACACCGGGCTGGAGGACAAGCCCGAGGACTTTCCCAAGCTCGCCGAGTATTTTGCGGAACGCGCCCGTGGGCAGGTGGGGCTGATCATCACCGGCGGCATAGCACCGAACATGGCCGGTTGGACCAAGCCCTTTGCGGGCAAGCTGACCAACGGGCGTGAGGTGGCTCGGCACCGGCTGATCACCGAGGCTGTCCATGAGGCCGGGGGCCTGGTCTGCATGCAGGTGCTGCACGCGGGCCGCTATGCCTACCACCCTTTCGCCGTGGCGCCGTCCCGGGTCAAGGCGCCCATCTCGCCCTTCACCCCACGCTCGCTCACCCGCTTCGGCATCATGCGACAGGTGTCCGCCTTCGCGCGCTGTGCCGAGTTGGCGCGCCGGGCTGGCTACGACGGCATCGAGATCATGGGCTCCGAGGGCTACTTCATCAACGAGTTCATCGCCGCCCGGACCAACCGTCGAGATGACGAATGGGGCGGTTCCTATGCCAACCGGATACGACTGGCCGTGGAAATCGTCCGCCGCAGCCGCGAGGCGGTGGGTCCTGATTTCATCCTCGTGTTCAGGCTCTCCATGCTGGACCTGATCGAGGGGGGCAGCAGCCCGGACGAGATTCGCCTGCTCGGCCAGGAAGTCGAGGGGGCCGGAGCTACGCTGATCAATACTGGTATCGGCTGGCACGAGGCGCGTATCCCGACCATTGCGGCCATGGTGCCCCGAGCGGCGTTCACCTGGGTGACCCGTCAACTGCGGGGCCATGTGAACCTGCCCTTGATCACCTCCAACCGGATCAACGACCCCGGCGTTGCGGAGTCGGTCCTGGCCAGGGGCGATGCCGACCTCGTGTCCATGGCGAGGCCGCTGCTGGCGGATGCAGAGTTCGTGCGCAAGACCGCCGAGGGGCGCGTCGACGAGATCAACACCTGCATCGCGTGCAACCAGGCCTGTCTCGACCATGTCTTCGAGAGCAAGAACGCGTCCTGCCTGGTGAACCCCAGGGCAGCGCGCGAGACCGAGTTGCGCTACCTGCCTGCCAGGACGCGTCGGCGGATTGCGGTTGTCGGGGCGGGACCTGCGGGCCTGTCCTGTGCCACGGTGGCTGCGCAGCGCGGGCATGCGGTTACGCTGTTCGAGGCCACGCCGGAAATCGGCGGTCAGTTCAAGCTGGCGCAGCGCGTGCCGGGCAAGGAGGAGTTCGCGGAAACGCTGCGCTACTTTTCCCGCCAGATCGAACTCACCGGTGTCGAGGCGCGTGTTGGCCGGTCGGCGACGGCCGCCGGGTTGGTGGCCGAGGGCTTTGACGAGATCGTGGTGGCCACGGGGGTCGAGCCCCGGATTCCGACCATCGAAGGCGTGGACCGGCCCGAAGTGGTGTCCTACGTGGACGTGCTGACTGGTCGAGTGGTGGTCGGTGCGCGCGTGGCCATCATCGGTGCCGGTGGCATCGGGTTCGATGTGGCCGAGTTCCTCTCGCACCCTGATGAGGATGCGTCGTCCTTCCACCAGGAGTGGGGCATCGATGTCCACAGCGAACATCGGGGAGGGCTGTTGCCGGATGGACAGGGCGGCTTGCCGTCGGCTCGCAGCGTTTACCTGCTCCAGCGCAAGGCGACGCCGCCGGGGCGTGGACTGGGCAAGACCACCGGCTGGATCCACCGTACGACCCTCAAGCGCAGGGGTGTGCAGATGCTGGCCGGTGTGGAGTACCAGCGCATCGACGCGGCGGGCCTGCACCTGTCGACGGCGGCCGGTCCCCGAGTGCTCGAGGTGGATCACGTGGTGCTCTGCGCCGGTCAGGAGAGTTGCGACGGACTGGCGACCGAGCTGAGCCAGCTTGGTGCCAGCGTCCACGTGATCGGCGGGGCGCTGCTTGCTGCAGAGCTGGATGCGCAGCGAGCCATCGAGGAGGGCGCCAGGCTTGCTGCGGGCTTCTGAAATGACCTCGGGCCAGCTGGCACTCACCCTGGAACCCGGCGGACCGTCGGGAGGGTGGAACATCAGGGTGTCCAAGCGCTCCCGACGCATGGCGATTCGGGTATATCCGGGTGGCAGCGTCGAGATCGTGGTTCCCGAAGGCACTGCTGCCCGGTTCGTGGAGGGGTTTGTGGCCCGTCACCGCGAATGGATTGCGCGCAAGGTCGAGGAATTCGGCTGTATCCCTGTGCCCGACCCGCAAGCACTGCCGGCAACCGTTGACCTGCCGGCGATCGGGCGTCGGCTCCTCGTGGAGTACGTGGACCGGCCGGGCAGGGCGGTGCTTCGGGAGTCCGGGGAACTCCTGCAGGTCGGTTTCGACGGGCAGCGTCCGCTGCTGGCCCGGCACCAGCTGAACCGCTGGCTGTTGAGGACCGCACACGCCCATTTCGTGCCCAGCCTGCTGGAGTTGTCCAGCGCCCACGGCCTGGGTTTTCGCCGGGTCCAGGTCCGGCGGCAGAAGACCCGCTGGGGCAGTTGCTCACGTTCCGGCACCATCAGCTTGAACGCATGCCTGCTCTTCCATCCGCCGGAAGTGGTCAAGTACCTCATGCTGCATGAGTTGGCCCATACGGTGCACATGAACCACGGTCGGCGATTCTGGGCGCTGGTAGGCCAACTCGAGCCGGATTGGCGGCGGCTGGACCGCGAACTCTCGCGGCGGGCCTGGGAACGCGTGCCCGGTTGGGCCCAGGGCTGAGGCGTCGGAGGTGTGATGAGCGATCGTCTGTATAACGTCAACGTGCTCTCCAGCGAGGTGCTGCCGACCCCGGCAGACATCAAGCGCGAATTGCCGATGAGTGCCGCGACCGGCGACTTCGTGGCCTCTGGTCGCCAGGTGATCTGTGACATCCTCGACGGGCGCGACCCGCGACTGTTCGTGGTGGTGGGCCCTTGCTCGATCCACGACCTGGCCGCCGCCCGCGAGTATGCAACGCGGCTGCGCCGGCTTGCCGACAGGGTCGAGTCGAGTCTTTACCTGGTCATGCGCGTCTATTTCGAGAAGCCGCGCACCACGGTGGGCTGGAAGGGCCTCATCAACGATCCGGACATGGACGATTCCTTCCACATCGAGAAGGGCATTCGCCTCGCTCGCGGCCTGCTGCTGGAACTGGCCGAGATCGGCCTGCCGACTGCCACCGAGGCACTCGATCCCATCATGCCCCAGTATCTCCACGAGCTGGTCAGCTGGACGGCGATCGGCGCCCGCACCACCGAGTCCCAGACGCACCGTGAGATGGCCTCCGGCCTGTCCACCCCGGTTGGCTTCAAGAACGGCACCGATGGGACGCTCACCGTTGCCATCAATGCGCTGGAGTCGGTGCGCCGACCGCATCATTTCCTCGGGATCACCCAGCAGGGCCAGTCCGCTGTTTTCCGTACGCGAGGCAACGCGCACGGACACGTGGTGCTGCGGGGCGGCGGGGGCAGGACCAACTACGACCCGGTGAGCGTGGCGGACTGCGAGGCGGCCCTGCACAAGGCTGGCCTGCCCTGCAACATCGTGGTCGATTGCAGTCATGGAAATTCCAGCAAGGACCCTGCCCGACAGCCTACCGTGGCCCGCGAATGTGCCGACCAGATCGTCGCGGGCAATTCTTCTATCGTCGGGCTCATGCTCGAAAGCCATTTACAGGCTGGCAGCCAGCCAATCCCGGTGGACCTTGCCCAGTTGCAATACGGGGTATCGGTTACCGATGCCTGCATGGGCTGGGAGGCGACCGAGACCCTCCTGCTGGACCTGCACGAGCGACTGCAGCGCCGCCTGGCCACGCGACGCGGCGTGAGCAGGACGGCTTCCGTCGGCTGAGGCATGGCTGGCGCCAGTTCCAGGGCAACGGCAGCACTGGTGCTGTCCTGCGCGCTGGTGGGTGTTTCATTCGGTTCGATCTTCGTGCGAATGGCGGATGCCGAGCCGCTCGCCGTCGCCGTCTGGCGTATGACGCTGGCCGCTTGCCTGGTCTCGCTGCCGGCGTGGCTGACCTGGGCGCCCCAGCGTCTGAAACTGCGACCCCTCTGTGCTGCGGTGGCGGCCGGTGGCCTGCTGGCGCTGCATTTCGCAACCTGGATCAGTTCACTCCAGTTCACCACCGTTGCCAATAGCGTGCTGCTGGTCAACACCGCGCCGGTGTTCCTGGTCGCGCTGCTCTGGCTCGCAGGGACTCGACCCGCTGCAGGCACCCTCGCCGGGGTCGGCCTCGCTGCATTGGGAGCGGTCATCCTGGGCCTGCCCTCCCTCGACGACGCTGGTACCCTGCTTGGTAACCTGCTGGCCCTGGCCGGTGCGGTGTGCATGGCCGGCTACCTGCTGCTCGCACGCGAGGCCCAACGCGCCCTCAGTTACCTGCCCTTCGTGTCGCTGGCCTGGTGCAGCGCGGCCCTGGTGTTGTGGGTTGCGGTCCTGGCCGGGGACGTCCAGTGGTCGGGCTTCGATCCCAAGACCTGGTGGATGCTGGCTGGGCTCGCGCTGGTTTCCCAGCTGATCGGACACGGTGGCTACAACTGGTCCCTGCGGGTCCTGCCGCCGGCGGTCGTGGCCATCGCGCTGACCGGGGAGCCGGTGGTCGCTTCGGTGTTGGCGTGGCTGATGCTGGAGGAGGTGCCCGGGCTCGCCACCGTTGCCGGTGGGGCGCTCGTCATGGCTGCGATCGTGCTGGTGGTCCGCTCCGAACGAGGCGCCTGACGATGGGGATGCGCCAGAGCATGAGCAGGCCAAGCGCCAGCGCGTAGGCGAGCGGCGTGGTGAGATCGGCCTTGACCAGCCACAGGTAGTGAATCACGCCGAGCCCGGCGGCCACGTACGCCAGGCGATGCAACCGCTGCCAGCGCCGGCCGAGCCGACGCATCCAGCCCCCGGTGGAAGTGACCGCCAGCGGCAGGAGCAGCAACAGTGCCGAGAACCCGGCGGTGATGTAGGGGCGCTTGACGACATCGCGGACCAGTGCGTCCAGCTCGAGCCCCTGATCCACCCAGACATACCAGGTGAAATGGAGGAGGGCATAGGAGAATGCCGTGAGGCCCAGCATCCGCCGGATGGCCAGCCACTCGCGCCTGCCGGTGAGTTGACTGGCCGGCGACATGGACAGCGTCGCCAGCAGGAAATTCAGGCTCCATTCCCCCAGTCGGTGCAGGATGTCCTCCACCGGGTTGGGGCTCAAGGGTGCCCAGCCGGCGCCGGCGAGGCCGGCCACGATCCAGGCGCCCGGAGCCAGGCAGACCAGCAGGGTAAGCGGCTTCAGCCAGCGGCTGGCCGTCAGCGCCGGGGCCGGGGGCATCAGAAGTAGCGCTTGAGGTCCAGGCCGCGGTACAGGCCGGCGACATCATCCGCATACCCGTTGAAGGGCAGGGTGGCCTGCCGGGACCAGAAAGAACCGGCACCGATCCGTCGCTCGCGAGCCTGGCTCCAGCGCGGATGGTCGACCGCAGGGTTCACGTTGGCATAGAAGCCATATTCCCGCGGAGCTGCGAGCTCCCAACTGGTTCTCGGCCGGCGTTCCGTGAACTCGATGGCCACGATGGACTTGATGCTCTTGAAGCCGTACTTCCACGGCACGACCAGCCTGAAGGGTGCGCCGTTCTGGTTGGGCAGGACCCGGCCATAGAGTCCCACGGCCATCAGGGTCAGAGGATGCATGGCCTCGTCCATGCGCAGGCCCTCGACATAGGGCCATTCCAGAACCGGGCTGCGCAGACCCGGCATTTGCGCCGGATCGGCGAGGGTGGTGAAGCGGAGGTACTTGGCGTGCGAGGTGGGCTTGAAGCGTTTGATGAGACTGGCCAGTGAAAAACCGACCCATGGGATCACCATGGACCAGGCCTCCACGCAGCGCAGGCGGTAGATACGCTCCTCGAGTGCCTGGCCCTTCAGCAGGTCCTCCAGGGCGAAGGTGCCCGTCACTTCCGCCTCGCCGCCGATGCGTACCTCCCATGGTGATACACGCAGGCTGCCGGCACGGCGGGCGGGGTCGGACTTGTCCGTGCCGAACTCGTAGAAATTGTTGTAAGTCGTCACCTCTTCCCAGGTGTTGGCCTGCTCGGTGGTCGAGTAGCGGGGGGAGGGGTTGAAGCCCAATCGCCTGCCCGTCGGCTGACTCGCCTGGGACACCGACCACGGCGTGCCCAGTGCCACCCCCCCGCCGGCCAGTCCTGCCAATACTTGGCGCCTGTTCAGCCAGGTGGCTTCCGGGGTGATCTCGGAGGGAAGGGGTGGCTTGCTCACGTGGCGTCTCCTGGAGCGGGCGGGCAGCCCGGCCTCTGCTAGGCTTATCGTATGGAATACGACAGCGCAAGTGTCCTCGGGTTCGCTGCCGCGCTGGGCATCGGCCTGCTGATCGGCATCGAGCGCGAGCGCAGCAAGGGCTCCGGACCCGAGCGCGGCCCGGGCGGGGTGAGGACTTTCGCGCTGTTCGCCATGGCTGGTGCGGCGGCGAGGCTGCTCGACGAGTCCTGGGCGGTCCCGGTGGTGCTGGCGGCGGCGGCTGCGCTGGCGGTAGCCAGTTACCTGCGCAGCAGCAGCCGGGATCCGGGGCTCACCACCGAGGTGGCCTTGGTGCTGACCACTCTGCTGGGGATGCTCGCGATCGGGCAGCCCACCCTCGCGGCGGGGCTCGGGGTGGTCACCGCGGTCATCCTTGCCGCGCGAACCAAGCTGCACCAGCTGGCGACCGACAAACTCAGTGGTCAGGAGATCCACGATGCACTGGTGCTGGCCGCTGCAGCCCTGGTGGTGCTGCCGCTCTTGCCCGATCAGGCGATTGATCCCACAGGGACCCTCAACCCACGGGTGATCTGGAGCCTGGCTGTGCTGGTGATGTCGATCAACGCGGCGGGCTACGTGGCCCTGCGCACACTTGGGCCGGTCCACGGCCTCGCGCTATCGGGCTTCGCAGGGGGCTTCGTTTCCAGCACCGCGACCCACGGGGCGATGGCTGGTAGGGCCTCCCAGGATCCCACGCTGATCCGGGCGACGCTGGCAGGGGCGGCCCTCTCCTCGGTCGCCACGCCTTTGTACATGCTCATGGTGCTGGCCCTGGTGAGCCCCTCGTTGATGGCGAGCCTCGGCCTTGCCATGGGGCTGTCCGCTGCGGTAGCCGGCGCGGTCGGTGCGGCGTTGATGGTTGCGGCGGGCAGGGCGCCTCATGGCGAGATGCAGCTCGGCCGGCCTTTCGATCTTCGACAGGCGCTCATCTTTACGGCCACGTTCTCGGCCGTGATGCTGATCGCGGCGCTGCTCGAGAAGGGTTTCGGCTCGGCGGGCGCGCTGTGGGGAGTCGCGCTGGCTGGCCTGGCTGACACGCAGGCCGCGGGCGCATCGGCGGGAGCCATGCTGGAAGCAGGGCGCCTTCTGCTACCGGATGCCCGCACCGCCGTCTTGCTCGCCTACAGCGTGAATGGTGCGATGAAGGTCGTTGTTTCGGTAGCCGCCGGCGGCGTCCGCTTTGCCAGCTGGATCGCCGGCATGCAAGTGGCCATGGTCTCGGTCGGCTGGCTGGGCTGGGCGTGGTCCTGAGTCAGCGCCAGTCCTGGTAGGCCAGCTGCAAGGCCTTCGCCTGCGACTGCAGCGCAACGGGCGCGTTGACCAGGCAGCCCGTGTCGGCTTCCACCAGGTGTGCCAGGTCCGAGGCCGCATTGCCGTAGGCCGCGATGCGCGCCCCTGGATGCTGGGTCCGGAGCTGACGGAGGCAGGCAAGCTTTTCCTCGCCGCGACGGTTCGGGCTGGCGAGCTGTGCTTCCAGGCGACCCTCCCGCCAGGTCAGTTCCGTGCACAAGGCTGAGTGGAAGCCCAAGCTATTGGCGATCCGCGGGACGTAGAGATCGACGCTGGCCGAGAGGAGTACCAGCCGATGGCCCTTCGTGCGGTGATATTCGATGACTGGCAGCGCCCCGGGGTTGATCAGCCCGGGCAGGATTTCAAGGCAGAATTCCTCGGCCCAGGCGTCGATGCTGGCGCGGTCCAGGCCGCCCAGCAGGTAACGAATGAGGCTCGCCTTCAGCGCGCCGCGGTCTCCCCCCCCTGCGAGGTAGCGTCCCAGCGCAACGGGCGAGCGCCACAGCCCAAGCGCTCGGCCGGGTCTTCGCGAGGCGAAGCCGGCCAGGAAGTGCACCAGCGTGTCGTGACGGGTGATGGTGCCGTCGAGGTCGAAGACCGCGATGTCCATCACCCGGGTCTTCACGCCGTCTGCCGGTCCCCGGCCGCCAGGCCGCGCAAGACATACTGCAGGATTCCGCCGTGGCGGTAGTACTCCAGCTCCTTCGGAGTGTCGATCCTGACGCGAGCCCTGAAGACGCGCACGCTGCCGTCCGGGCGCCTGGCCGACACGGCCACTTCGCGCGCCGCGCCCTCGTCGAGGCCCTCGATGCTGATCACTTCATGGCCGTCGAGTCCCAGCGTGTGGGCATTCTCGCCGGTCATGAACTGCAGCGGGATGACGCCCATGCCAATCAGGTTGGAGCGATGGATTCGCTCGAAGCTTTCGGCGATGACGGCGCGTACCCCGAGCAGCATGGTGCCCTTGGCAGCCCAATCGCGGGAGGAGCCCGTGCCGTATTCCTTGCCGGCGAGGATGACCAGCGGGGTGCCCGCTTCGCGATAGCGCATGGCAGCGTCGTAGATGGACATTTGCTCGCCGCCGGGCAGATGCAGCGTGACGCCCCCCTCGGTGCCGGGTGCCAGCAGGTTCTTGAGGCGGATGTTGGCGAAGGTGCCGCGCATCATCACCTCGTGGTTGCCGCGCCGGGAGCCGTAGGAATTGAAGTCGGCCGGTGTCACGCCGCAGGCCTGAAGGTAGGCGGCTGCCGGGCTGGAGCGGGCGATGTTGCCGGCCGGCGAGATGTGGTCGGTGGTCACCGAGTCGCCGAGCAGAGCCAGCACGCGCGCACCCGCCACGTCGCCACGCGGATGGGTCTGCATGGTCATGCCATCGAAGTAGGGCGGGTTCTTCACGTAGGTGGAGGCGTCGTCCCACCGGTAGCTGTCGCCGGACGGTGTGGCGATGGCCTTCCAGTTCTCGTCGCCCTCGAAGACGTCCTGGTAGCTCTGGCGGAACATGTCGGAATCGACGCAGCTGGCCACCACCGAGGCGACCTCGGCGGGGGAGGGCCACAGGTCCTTCAGGAACACCGGCTGACCGGCGCTGTCCGTACCCAGGGCTTCGGTGGTCAGGTCGATGTCGGTGGTACCGGCCAGTGCATAGGCCACCACGAGCGGCGGGGAGGCCAGGAAATTCATGCGCACCTCGGCGTGCACCCGGCCCTCGAAGTTGCGGTTCCCCGACAGCACGCTGGTGGCGATGATCTCGCCAGCCTTGACGGCTGCGGAGATCTCGGGCCGCAGGGGACCCGAGTTGCCGATACAGGTGGTGCAGCCATAGCCGACGGTGTAGAAGCCGACGGACTCCAGCTCCGCGGTCAAGCCGGCCTTGTCAAGATAATTGGTGACCACCCTTGAGCCCGGGGCCAGCGAAGTCTTGACCCAGGGCTGGGCCTTCAGCCCGCGCTGGCGGGCGTTGCGGGCCAGAAGGCCTGCGGCCACCAGGACCGAAGGATTGGAGGTGTTGGTGCAGCTGGTGATGGCGGCAATCAGCACCGCCCCGTCCCTGAGCGTGTACCCGTCGTTGTCCTTCACCATCGCCTCGCCGGTGGTGCCAGGATTTTTCCGTGAGCGCTCCTCGGACATCTTGGCCAGTGTCGAACGGTAGGCCTGCTTCATGCCAGTCAGGGGTACTCGATCCTGCGGACGCTTGGGGCCCGCGAGCGACGGCTCGACGGTACCCAGGTCCAGCTCGAGGACGTCGGTGTACACGGCATCCGCCTGGCCGTTTTCACGCCACAGGCCCTGGTGACGCGCGTAGGCCTCGACCAGTTCGATCTGTTCCCGGCTGCGTCCCGTGAGTTCGAGGTAGCGGATGGTTTCCTCATCGATCGGGAAGATGCCGCAAGTCGAGCCGTATTCGGGCGCCATGTTGGCGAGGGTGGCGCGATCGGCCAGCGGCAGGCCCGCCAGG
>JAUMBX010000110.1:0-321 GCA_032119515.1 Steroidobacteraceae bacterium
GGCTTGGGAAGGGCCGGACGCCATGGCGGATGCCGCGACGATCAGTGAGAGAAAGCTTGCGCGTTGCTTGGACATAACCCGTTTCCATGGTTGGTGATTGGACATGACCTTTGTACCGGGTGACGTCACGCATGCCCATTACCCAAAGGTTCTATCCAGTTCTGTCCGCCGCCCCCATTGTGTGAAGCTCATCACGTTTTTTATGCTTGGGTGATTCATCATCCATGACAGGTAAGCGTAGGGAGTGTTTTACCGGTGGAAGATCCAGGTTCGATGGCGGCAGCGCCCAGACAGGGACAGTTGCTGCCCGTCTATCTAGTT
>JAUMBX010000110.1:331-10024 GCA_032119515.1 Steroidobacteraceae bacterium
GATGCCCTTGCCGAGACGCTGGAACAAGTGTGCTCGCTGTCGAGCTGCTGTGAGCTGGCGGGGCGAGTCGGAGAGCTATCTGAGCTGGATTCTTGCCCCGACTTGCTGGCAGTCGTACGAGCCGACAGGCTGAGCGGCGCTGGTTTCGATGCGCTGGTGGCGCTACGGCGCAGGGTTCCAGGCTTGAAGGTCGTCAGCGTTGGTGAGGCCTTGCCTCCACGGACGCTGGCCTATGCCTTTCGGCTGGGGCTCAAGGGTGCGCTTAGCGGCAGCGAGACCGTTACCGAGCTCGTCCGTTGCCTGCAGGTGATCGGCAACAGCGGGGTCTGGATTCCCCGTGACCAGGTCATTGCAGCCATGTCAGAGGTGATGCCAGCCGAAAACCCTCGTAGCGAGCAGACGTGGTTGAGGCTGCCGGCGCTGACCGACCGCGAGGGCGAGGTGCTGGCCGAGTTGCTCGAGGGCAAGGCCAACAAGGCCATCGCCGCGGAGCTTGGGATCAGCGAGCAGACCGTGAAGCTGCACCTCAACCGGGTTTACGGCAAGCTGGGGGTCAGTCGCAGGGTCGAACTGATGAAGGCCTTGTCCGATTCCCGAGGCCCTGCTGTCCAGCATTTGCGCGTTGTCTGAGCGGATCAGGCCTCTCCCTAGCCCACCTGCTTGCTGACCGTCGTGGAACGGTCGCTTTCCATCCCATTGGCGTTGACGGCGGTCATCGCAAAGTACCAGATGGAAGGAGAGAGGTTTTCGATCATGTAGCTGCTGATGCCCGCTGAATTGATCACGACCTGCTCGGTGAGCTGGTTGGGCGACTGACCGTAATAGATCCGATAGCCCGCCAGGTTCACCAAGGTCGAGCCGTCGGAATTCTCGGTGGGCGGCGTCCAGCTCAAGGTCGCGGAGCCCAGGGCGATCTGGGTGACGTTCACGACAAAATGCGGCGTGCCAGCTTCAGCTTTGCCATCACTGACCAGAATCCGGATGCCCTCATGACTGCCGACGTCGCCGTCACGCGGGGTTCCGGACATCCTGCCGGTGGCGGGGTCGAATTGCGCCCAAGGCGGGCGGTTTTCGATGCGGAAGGTCAGCACGTCACCATCGGGATCACTGGCGGCAGGTTGGAAAGAGTAGGGCTCACCGGCCTTGACCTCGCCCCGAGGTTGACCCGAGATGGTCGGCTTGCCGTTGGTGCTGCCCGAGTTGCCCGATCTCGGAGTGCTTGCAGAGCCGCCCTCGCCGGTCACGGTGAAACGCGAACGGTTTTCCAGGCAGCCGCTGAGCAAGCTGGTAAGCAGGAGCATGCCGAGGCATGCGCGACCCGAGAGAACCGACAGATGCATTGAACTTCCCCTCCACAGTCAAGTGACATCGAGGGGGGGACGCGGTACGCCTCTCAGCGCCTGCCTTGCAGCGACCCGTAAGCCGTCGCTGGCGGCCCCGCTGGCACGGGCATCATCGATGCCCACAGCCCGGAAGCTTTGCGTCCCCACCTTTCGATGGGTTTGCCCTTGAGTCGGATTCTGTTCAGTTGCGCCGCGCCTTTCTGTGAGGCGCTTCAAGTCAGGTGGCGGGATTACGTGAGGTCGTACTCAGTTCTGGCCTTGCAGTGACCTCTCCCACCTGAGGGCATGCCTCACGATGGTCTCGAGGTCGTCGAACTGGGGCTTCCAGCCAAGCACCTGCCGGATCCTGTCGGCACGTGCCACCAGCGTGGCGGGGTCACCTGGCCGGCGTGGCTGGTCGTGGATCAAGAGTGGACGACCCGCAACCCTGGCCACGGTATCCAGCACCTGACGAACGCTGCTGCCTCGGCCATAACCGCAATTGAGGACGGTGGAGTGGCCGCCAGCCGCGAGGTAGTCCAGCGCGGCCAGGTGTGCAGCAGCGAGGTCCTCGACGTGGATGTAGTCGCGCACCCCGGTTCCATCGGGAGTGTCGAAGTCGGTGCCGAATACCGAGACGTCGGAACGCAGCCCGACTGCATGCTGGCAGGCTACCTTGATGAGATGGGTGGCCTCCGGCGTGGACTGTCCTATACGCCCGCCCGGATCCGCGCCCGCCACGTTGAAGTATCGCAGCACCACGTGGCGCATGACCGTGGAGGCCGAGACGTCCCTCAACATCCACTCGCTCATCAGCTTGGACCAGCCGTAGGGATTGATGGGCGCCGTCGGGGTGTCTTCCGAAGCGGACCCGCCTTCCGGCAGGCCGTAGACCGCTGCGGTCGAGGAAAAGACGAACTGTTTCACGCCTCCCTGCACGGCACACTCGAGCAGGGTGCGGGTATTGGCCGTGTTGTTGCGGTAGTACTTGAGCGGGTTGGCCACCGACTCCGGCACCACAATGTGGGCAGCGAAATGCAGAATGGTGTCGATGTCATGTTGGGACAGAATGCGGCTGACGAGGTCCGCATCACCGGTATCCCCCACCACCAGCTCGGCGCCCAGCACGGCCTCTGCCCGGCCGGTCGAGAGATTGTCCAATACGACCACTCGCTCACCGCGCTCGGTGAGTTGCCTGAGGACGTGGCTGCCGATGTAGCCGGCGCCTCCGGTGACCAGAATGGCTCCCATTCCCGGATAATACCGCCGGATCGAGACCCGGGAGGGGGTTTGCACATAAGATCAGCGGGTGATAGACCCGCCACATCCTTTCGATTCACTGGTACCCGAGGTCATCATCGAGGCGGTGGAGTCGGTGGGATTGCCCTGTAACGGCCGCCTGCTTGCCCTCGGCAGCTATGAAAACCGGGTTTACCAGGTTGGGCTCGAGGAGGTTGATCCGGTGGTGGTGAAGTTCTACCGGCCCGGGCGTTGGTCGGTGGCGGCCATCCTGGAGGAGCATGCGTTCTCGGCCGAACTGCGTGCGGCAGAGGTACCGGTGGTTGCTCCTCTACAGCTGGCGGACCGGGGGGGTGAGGGGACCACCCTCCACGAGATCGCAGGCTTCCGCTTTGCCGTCTTTCCGCGCCGTGGTGGTCACTGGCCTGAACTGGCCACCCGGGATGATAGGCAGTGGCTGGGGCGGTTTCTGGGTCGACTCCACGCGGTGGGATCCAGGCGTCCCTTCGTCCATCGCCATCGCCTGGATCCTCATCGGATGGGGCGTGGCAGCACGGCCTGGCTCCTGCAGGAGGGCTGGATTCCAGAGTACCTGGAGCCCAGGTATCAGCAGGTGGTCGAGGAGGTGCTTGAGCGCGTCGACGATGCCTTCAGGGCGGTCGGCGAGGTGCGGTCGCTGCGCATCCACGGTGACTTTCACCGTAACAACCTGCTTTGGACCGATGCTGGTCCGCACTTCGTGGATCTCGATGACTGCCTGAACGGCCCGGCGGTCCAGGATCTCTGGATGCTGCTGGCCGGCGGACGGGAGGAACAGTCCGAGCAGCTTCGCGATCTGCTGGACGGCTACCGCGACTTTGCCTTCCTCGATCATCGTGAGCTCGGGCTGGTCGAGGCCTTGCGCAGCCTGCGCATGATCCATTACACCGCCTGGCTGGCGCAGCGCTGGACGGATCCTGCCTTCCCGCTGGCCTTTCCCTGGTTCGGCGAGGCGCGTTACTGGGAACGCCATGTAGGGGAGCTCGAGGAGCAGCTGCTGGCGATGGATCAGCCGCCACTTTCGTTGGGGTATGATTAAGTCGAAATGTTCTCGCCAATGACTCTACGTCTGTCCTCCGCCTTGCTGGCTGCCGGGCTGTTGACGGCCTGCGGTGGCGGCGGGGGTGGCAGTGAGGCGGGTGGCGGTGGCAGCGGGGGTGGAACGCCACCCCCCACCCAGGTCACGGTCTCAGGCACGATCAGCTTCGATAAACCGACGGTTCGTCCCGACAATACGCTCGACCTCAACCAGACCGAGCGCCTGCCCGTTCGCGGGGCCACCGTGGAGGTGCTGAGAGGCTCCGACGGCAGCCTGCTGGCAACCGTCGTTACGGATGGTTCCGGCCACTACAGCGCCACCGTTTCCAACACTCCGCTGCGCATTCGCGCCAAGGCGCAGCTGCTGAAAACCGGCTCCGGGGGTTACGACCTCGAGGTGAGGGACAACACCGCAGGTAATGCGCTGTACGCGCTCGACAGCAGCCAGGTCACCCCCTCCGGAGCCTCGCTCAGGGTAGACCTGAACGCGCCCACCGGCTGGGGAGGCGTGGGGTACACCGGGCAGCGCGCCGCCGCGCCATTTGCCATCCTCGACATGCTCTGGCGTGCGCGCGAGCTTTTGCAGCAGGCAGAACCGGGGCTGGTCATGCCGCCGCTCGACGTCTTCTGGGCGCCCGGCAACAACGGGGCAGATTGCGAGGGACGTCCCAACCCGGTCAGTGGTGATCTGGGTACGACGTTTTATGTGGGTGGCAGCGGACTCGCTGCCACCGGTGCCTGCCCCGCGACGCCACCTGGCATTTATGTGCTGGGCGACGCCAGTGGCGATGCCAGCGACGATGCGGATGAGTTCGATCCCTCGGTCATCGCCCACGAATTCGGGCATTACGTCCAGGACCGCTTGGGCCGCGACGACTCCATGGGCGGTCCCCATGCGCTGGATCATCGTCTCGAGCCGGCCATCGCTTTTTCAGAAGGCTGGGGTAACGCCTTCCAGGGCTTCGTGCTGAACAGTCCCTGGTATCGCGACACCTTCCGCACGGGAGGTACCGCGGCGTTCGCGTTCAACATCGAAAACGACAGCCAGCCCTTCACGAGCCTGGTCGAGACAGGGTTCTACTCCGAGGCTTCGGTGCAGGAAGTCTTCTGGGACGTCTACGACGGGGCAGGCGAGGCCGGCGACGCCATTGACCTCGGATATGCAGCCATTCATGCCGTCATGCGCGGTGCGATCGTCGAAACACCGGCGCTGACCAGTATATTTCCTTTCGCCGAGGGCCTCGCAGTCGGCCATCCCTCGCAGGCCTCGGCTCTCCGGCAGCGATTGCTGGCCGAGGGCATCGACGGAATCGGCGACTTTGCCGAGAACCAGACGCTGCCCATCGCGCCAGACCTGCTGCCCGTGTTCCAGACGCTGACGACGGGGGTTCCGGTGCCGACAGTGAGCACCGATCGCTACTCGGATGGCGACAGCTTCTTTGCCTCCTACAACCGGCTGGGTGCCCGGCGATACTTCCGGATCGACCTGCCCAATGGTGGGAACCTGGACTTGTCGGCCCAGGGGCCGGTCGGTTCGGATCCGGATTTCCTGCTCTATCGCCAGGGAGTGCAGCAGTGTGCCAACTTTGCCTCTCCCTGTTCTGGCCTGGATGACAGCGTCGCCGACGGCCTGGAGACGGCCAGTTACACCGGCCTGGCCCCCGGTACGTACTTGCTGGAAGTGGCCGAGTGCAGCAACCTCGGCGAGCTTTGCCGCCCCGGGCCACCCCTGGGGGATACCGTGATGACCGTCAGGATGGACCTGCGATGAAGGTCTGGGCGTCGTTGTCGTGGCGTGTCTGGGTCCTGCCCCTGTTGCTGCTTGGGTGCGCCGCCGAACCCGGGCCGAAGGGATACCAGTCGCCGGGGAAGCCCCGGCCGCCCGTCGCGCTCCGCTTGTCCGGGGCGCCCCGCATGCAAGCCGGCGTTCCGGTCCGGTTGCAGCTGGAGCTCACCCTGCCGCCGGGCGCGGAAAGCCACTCCATCGAATTCGACCACTCCCCTGCGCTTCAGGTCACTGGTATCGCCCTGGGTACAGGTGGACGACTCGAGGCAGCGGTCATGCCGATGATAGATGGGCCCCGGGTATTGGCCGGGTTCGTCACCTTCCGGTTGGGGGGCACGCTACAGGGCAGCCCGTTTCGCCTGCGTCTGCCGGTTGGGCAGGGTATGGCCCCCGCAACGGCCTCGATACCGGCTCCTGCGGGCGTGCTGCGCCAGGATTCCGTGGATGGGACGGTCATGTCCCTGACCGCCGAGACCACATCCCGCTGAACTTGCGCCCGGTTTGGTCGTATACTCCGCGACCTTTTGTCCAGCGGACGGAACGCCCGTGATCCAGCGCCTGCGCAACATCGCCATCATCGCCCACGTCGACCATGGCAAAACCACCCTGGTGGACCAGCTGCTCCGGCAGTCCGGTACTTTCGACGCCCGCAAGACGCCCATGGAGCGCGTCATGGACTCCAACGCGCTGGAAAAGGAGCGGGGAATCACCATCCTGGCCAAGAACACCGCCATTCGATGGGAGGACTACCGCATCAACATCGTGGACACGCCCGGACATGCTGATTTCGGTGGCGAGGTCGAGCGCGTCCTGTCCATGGTCGACTGCGTGCTGCTGCTGGTGGACGCCTTCGACGGCCCCATGCCCCAGACCCGCTTCGTCACCAAGAAGGCCTTTGCCCACGGTTTGAAGCCCATCGTGGTGATCAACAAGGTGGACAGGCCCGAAGCGCGGCCGAGCTGGGTGCTGGACCAGACCTTCGACCTGTTCGACCGGCTGGGCGCCAACGAGGCACAGCTCGATTTTCCGGTGGTGTACGCCTCGGCCATCAACGGCACCTCGGGGCTGGACCCTGCCGCTATGCAGCCTGACATGCAGCCGCTGTTCAGGGCCATCGTCGAGCATTGTCCGCCACCGGACGTGGACCCGGACGGTCCCCTGCAGCTGCAGGTCTCGCAGCTTGATTACTCCAGCTATCTGGGCGCCATCGCCATCGGGCGGATCAAGCGCGGTCGGCTGCAGAAGGGTGCTGCCGTCACGGTCGTCGACCGGGAAGGCCGGGTGCGGAGTGAGCGTATCGGGCAGGTGTTCGGCTTCCTGGGCCTCGAGCGGGTCGAAGCCGACAGTGCCGCCGCGGGGGACATCGTGGCCTTTTCTGGCCTGGAAGCGCCGAAGATCTCCGATACCGTTTGCGATCCGTCTTGCCCTGAGGCGTTGCCGGCCTTGGTTGTCGACGAGCCCACCATCAGCATGGGCTTCGAAACCAATACCTCGCCGTTCTTTGGCCGTGAAGGGAAATTCGTCACCAGTCGCCAGTTGCGGGAGCGCCTGCTGCGGGAAACCTTGCACAACGTGGCGCTGAGGGTCGAGGAAACCGAGGACCCGGATCGCTTCACCGTGTATGGACGCGGCGAACTGCACCTCGGGGTGCTGATCGAGAACATGCGCCGTGAGGGTTACGAGCTCGCCGTCTCGCGGCCGCGGGCGGTGGTCAAGGAACAGGATGGCCAGCGGGTGGAACCCTGGGAGCAACTGGCGGTGGACGTCGAGGAATCTGCCCAGGGCGCGGTGATGCAGGCTCTCGGTGAGCGCGGGGGCCGGCTGGAGAACATGGTGGCCGATGGACGAGGGAGGGTACGTCTGGATTACCTGATTCCCGCCCGCGGACTGATCGGGTTCCAGACCGAATTCCGCACCCTCACCAGCGGCACCGGGCTCATGTACCACGTCTTCGATCATTTCGGCGCCGTGCTGGACCGGGATCTCGCTCCCCGACCGGTGGGAGTGCTGGTTTCCAACGCCCAGGGCGAGGCCGTCGCCTATGCCCTGTTCAACCTCCAGGAGCGCGCCAAACTGCTGGTAGGACCGGGCGACCCGGTCTATGAAGGGCAGGTGGTCGGCATCAACAGTCGCGACGACGACATGGTGGTCAACCCGCTCAAGGCCAAGAAGCTGAGCAACGTGCGTGCCGCCGGCAAGGACGACAACGTGCTGTTGAGCCCTCCCATCCGTTTCTCGCTGGAGCAGGCCATGGAGTTCATCGCCGACGACGAACTGGTCGAGGTGACGCCCAAGTCAGTGCGGATACGCAAGCGCCAACTCAACGAATCCGAGCGGAAAAGAGCAGCCCGGGCCTGAATCCAGAGCGTGGCCCCGGCCGCCCCGTTTGTTAAGGCCGTCACGCCTGCGACTCGCGTCAGACCCTAATATCCCCTAATATTCTGTCCAGTTACGCTTGGACGGGCGACGAGGGACAGCATGGCATCTGGGCCGGGTGATTCCGCCAACTCCCTGAAATTGCTGGATCCCGAGAATCTCTCGGGCACCGGCGAGGTATCGGCTGCGGCCGTTGATCGCAGGCGGGCCAAAAAGGGCGGGAGTCTGCATCCGCTGCTCGAGCGCCAGTTGACCCAGGCCGCCGACGCCAACGGCAAGCTCCGGTTGCGCGAGCTGGTCCAGATCGTCAGCCGTCAATACGAGTCCTACGACCACGAGCGCGCCTCGCTGGAAGAGGTGGTGAAGCTGACCGGGGCCGGCGCTGCGGTCGAACCGATGCCGGGCGAGGCCGAGACCGCAGATCGGCTGCAGGCGATCCTCGACCACGTCAAGGACGGCATCATCACCTGCGACCAGGTGGGCAGGATCGAGAGCCTGAACCGGACGGCTGAGCGATTCTTCGGGGTGCGCCAGTCCGACCTGCTCTCGGTGACCCTCGACAACCTCCTACCGGAGCTCGCGCCGGGCGGCGACGTCGCTCGGGTGCTCGAGGAACTGGCCGCCTCACAGGACGACACCCATTACGACCTGGCCGCGCGGGAAACCCCGGCGAAGCACCGGCGTGGCGACCTCATGCCTGCCGAGGTGCTCGTCAGCAGGATGCTGCTGCGCAAGCGTGCCCTGTACATCGTCTGCGTTCGTGACGTCACTGAGCGCAACAAGGCGGAGGCCGCGCTGAAGGACAGCGAGGCCCGTTACCGGGTGCTGGTCGAGAACGCCCCCGAGGCGGTGGTCGTCTACGACGCTGACCAGGGTCGATTCGTCGACTGCAACGACAACGCGGTGGCGCTCTTCAGGATGTCCAGGCAGGACCTGCTGAAGGTGGGGCCGCGTGAGGTGAGCCCGCCCATCCAGGCGGATGGCAAGCCCTCCTTCGATTCCGGTCGTGGTCATGTGGAGCGTGCGCTTCAGGGCGAGGCGCCGGTCTTCGAGTGGGTCTACCGGGATGGTGATGCGCGCGAGCTCCCCTCGGAGGTCAGGCTCGTGCGTATCCCCAGTTCCAGGGGTAACCTGCTGCGGGCCAGCATCATCGACATTACGGACCGCAAGCGCGCCGAGCACGTGGCGGCCGGTGAGCGGAAGGTCTTCGAGAAGATCGCCTCCAGTGCCAGCCTGCCGGACACGCTCGAGTCCATCACGGACATCATCGAGCAGGTCATACCCGAATCGGTTTGTGCGATCCGACTCTACGACAGCGACCGCAATTTGCTGAATCACGGCGCAGGCAGCAACGTGCCGCGCAACTACATCAAGCGCATGGAGGACCTGCCGGCGGAGATCCGTTACGGTTCCTGTGCCACGGCGGTCGCCTTGCAACGGCAGATCATCGTCCCCGACATTCGCAAGGATCCCTTTTGGGAGCATAGGCGTGATGCGGCCTTGCAGGCTGGCATCCGTGCATCGTGGTCAACGCCCGTCCGGCGGGCCGATGGCAAGATGCTCGGTACCTTCGCGGTCTACGTCAAGCGTACGGGCATGCCCAGCCGGCGTGACCTCGAACTCATCGCGCGCATGACCCAGCTGGCCCGGATCGCCATCGAAAGGCGCTACTCCGAGCGGGCCTTGCTGAACAGCGAGCAGAAGTTCCGCGGCCTGTTCGACAACGTCGTCGAGGGCGTGTACCAGTGCGCCCGGGATGGGCGGCTGTTGTCGGGCAACCCCGCGCTGGTCCAGATGCTGGGTTACCCCAGCCTGACCGTCCTGCAGGAAGTCGGTCTCACGGCCGAGCTGTACGTGGACCCGGTGGCGCGCGAGCAGCGTATTGCGAGACTG
>JAUMBX010000111.1:0-2419 GCA_032119515.1 Steroidobacteraceae bacterium
CCTGGTGCAGCCCGTCGGACCAGCGACGGCCCGGCATGGTGCGGCCGGTGAACTCATCCACGATGATCACCTCGCCGTTGCGGACGATGTACTCCACGTCCCGGTTGTAAAGATGATGGGCGCGCAGCGCCGCATTCAGGTGATGCATCAGCCGGATGCCGCCGGCGTCGTAGAGGCTGTCGCCCTCGGCGAGCAGGCCGGCCTCCTGCAGCAGGGACTCGGCCTTCTCGAAGCCCGTCTCGGAAAGGTGGATCTGGCGGCTCTTCTCGTCGACGAAGAAATCGCCCTCGCCTTCCTCGTCCGCCTGGCGACTGAAGCGCGGGGCGAGCTCGTTCACCTTGAGGTACAGCTCGGTGCTCTCCTCGGCCGGGCCGGAGATGATGAGCGGGGTACGGGCCTCGTCGATCAGGATGGAGTCGACCTCGTCGACGATGGCGAAATGCAGGCCGCGCTGCACCCGGTCCTCGAGGCGGAAGGCCAGGTTGTCGCGCAGGTAATCGAAGCCGAACTCGTTGTTGGTGCCGTAGGTGATGTCGCAGGCATAAGCCTCGCGCTTCTCGGCCGGGCTCTGGCCGCTGCGGATCACGCCGACGCTCAGGCCCAGGAAGCGATAGACCGGGGCCATCCACTCGGCGTCGCGCTGGGCGAGGTACTCGTTCACCGTCACCACGTGCACGCCCTTGCCGGACAGCGCATTCAGGCAGACCGGCAGGGTCGCCATCAGGGTCTTGCCCTCGCCGGTGCGCATCTCGGCGATCTTGCCCTGGTGCAGCGTGGTGCCACCGATCAGCTGGACGTCGAAATGGGTCAGGCCGAGGGCGCGGGTGGCCGCTTCGCGGACCACCGCAAAGGCCTCGGGCAGCAGGTCGTCGATCGCAGTGCCCTCAGCCAGGCGCTGCCGCAGGGATTCGGTCCGGGCCCGGATGGCCTCGTCGGACTCGGCCCGCAGGGTATCGGTGAACTGGCTCGCCCGTTCGACCTGCCGCGCATAGTCGCGCAGCAGTCGCTGATTTCGGCTGCCGAACAGCTTGGTGAAGAAGTTGAGCAAGGGAACAGACCTCCGGCCAACGGGACCGGTCTAAAACGCCGTATTGTAAGGAAAACCCGGGCTGAGGGGCAGCCGCGAGGGGGTCAACGCTGGACGAACACCAGCGGGTTGACCGAGCGCCCGTTCTTGATCACCTCGAAATGCAGGTGGGTGCCCGTGGAGCGGCCCGTGGAGCCCATGAGCGCAATGGGGTCACCCCGCTTCACCCTGTCGCCCGCCTGCACCAGCAGCGAGGCATTGTGGCCATAGCGGCTGACGTAGCCCTTGCCGTGGGTGACCTCGACGAAATTGCCGAAGTTGCGGTTGCGGCCCACCTTGCTGATGACACCATCGGCAGCGGCCAGAACACGAGTCCCGGGCGGACCGGCGAAGTCGAGCCCGGCGTGGAAGGCGGCCTTGCCCGTGAACGGATCAGTGCGATTGCCGTAGAAGGAAGAGATGTAGCCGGCCTCGACCGGGGTGCCACCGGGCACGATCTGCTGGGCCAGCTCGCGCGACAGGATGAGGGTTTCGAGCGCGACCAGCTGCCGGCTGCGATCGTCGATGGTGGCCTGGAGGGTGTCCAGCAGGGCCTCGACCGTGGGCGCAGAGACGCCTAACTCGGCCGACATGGGGTTCTCGGGACCACCGACGGCGGGCGGAGCGTCGAAGTTGAATTCGCGGGCGTCGAGCTCGGCCGCCTCGGTCAGGCGCTTGCCGAGTGCATCGAGGCGGATGAGCCTGGCGTTCAGCTCGCCCACGCGGGCAGCGAGTGCATCGATCTGCTGGCCGGTGGCGGCACGGGTCTGGTCGACCATTTCACGCTGCTCGGCCAGCGCTGCGTCCCACAGGGCGATGTCGGGGTCCTCGGGCACCACGGCGATGCCGCCCCAGAAGGCGAGTGCGGCGACCAGCAGCAGCGTCACGACGGCGGCACGCAACTGCACGAAGCGGCTGCCCAGCACCGCGTTCACTCGCCGCCAGCGATTCAGGAATGTCGACGCCATTCAGATCTGCTCCCGATCCTGGCCTGCGACCCAGCGCCGGCCACGGCGATTCCTTGTTTTATAAAATGGAATCCCCAAGGACATCCGCTATCCTGAGCGGACGACAAGCGCGGAAATTGCCAAACTTTTCCTTTTTATTCAAGCACTTTTGACATTACGCGGCGAAGCAGTCTGGGATGAAAAACGAAAAACCGACGGAAGTCAGCCAGTTACTGCGAAATAGTCAGGGAACACTTAAGAAGCTGCAGGACGCCGCCCAGGCCGCTTCGCGCACCCTCGAGGCCGTCCGCGCCTGCCTGCCCGAGCCCCTGGGCTCCCAGGTGTGGGGAGCCTCGGTGAAGGGCCAGACCCTGACCCTGCTGGTCACCTCGGCCGCCTGGGCCAC
>JAUMBX010000112.1:0-7066 GCA_032119515.1 Steroidobacteraceae bacterium
CCTTCAACCAGCGCTCGGCTTCAGGGCTACGCTTGTGGCGAATCGATTTCATCTCCGGCCTCCATCAGTGACCCAGCACCAGAATGCCTGCACCGCACAGCGCTATTGTGCCTCCTGCCAGCGCGTGCGACCAGTCCCGCCTGCCTCGTGTCAGTCGCTCAACCAGCGACCCCAGCGAGCGATCAACGACGACGGTGACCACCACCATGGTGGTGACCGTGGCTACGGCGAAGGCGGCCGTCACCGCTACCACCGAGTGCCAGTCCGCTTGGGCGGCGGGGTACATGAGGACGGGTATCAGGGCCTCGCAGGGCCCTAGCAGGAATACCGTAAACAGCAACCAGGGGCCCCAACGCCCATCGGCTCCGTGTGGATGCCGGTGCGCTGCGGCGACGTGGTCGTGGGTGTGTCGGTGGACCGTGCCATCGGCATGGGCGTGGGCGTGACTGTGGCTTTGGCGCTGCCGCGACCGGCGGATACCCCAACTGCCATAGGCCACCCCGGCCGCGAGCAACAGCCAGGCCGCGGCTTCCCCCCGCGCATGCTGCAGCGCCTCCAGCGAACCCAGTGCGAGACCGAAGGCGATACCCGCAAGGCCAAGGCCGGCCGAGGCGGTGACATGGGCAAGACCGAAGCCGGCTACCGCGCCAATCATGCGGGCGGTGGTCCAGCCGCGGGCGCGGCGCATGGCTACGAAGGGCAGATAATGATCCGGGCCCAGCAGCGTATGTATCAGGCCGATGGATACGGCCGTCCAGAGCAACAGGTCAGTACCGGTCAAGACACCAGCCTCCCTCGGGGTCGGCGCGCGGTGGCGGGGCGGCCATCCGAGCTATCATGCCCCAACAACGGGTACGCAGGGACAAGAAAATGCTGACGGGCATCGTCATGGTGACACTGGCCGTACCCGACCTGGTCGCGACGGAGCGCGCCTACGCGGAGACCCTGGGGTTCACCGTCGAGGCCCGTGGGCTGGTCAGCCGACCGCTGGCCCGCGCCTGGCAGGCCGTGGCCATGGAAGGACGTGAGTGGGTGCTGCTGCGGCCGGCGGGAGGCGCCGAGGTCTTCCTGCGGGTGGTCCATCAGCCCTCTGCCGTCGGCTATCAGGCCATGCGCAGCTGGGGATGGAATTCAAACGAGATCCTGGTCGATGACCCGGTGTCTGTGCGTCGCCGACTCGAGGGCTCGCCCTTCAGGGTCGTCGGTGAGCCGCGCGGGCTGTCCATGAACCCCGACGTCGTGGCGATGCAGGCCATCGGTCCGGCGGGCGAGCTCATCTACCTCACCCGCATCCCGCCGGGAAGGTCGCTCTTCAACCTCGGCACGGCCCAGGCGGCCATCGACAGGACCTTCATCGTCGTGTTGGGAGGACCCGACATGCAATCCATGCGGAACTTCTATTCTCGTAACCTCGGCATGCCGGTCACCGAGCCGGCGCCGTCTACCATCTCGGTGCTCGCCACGGCGTGGGGGATGGATCCGGAGCGCCAATTCCCGCTGGCCATCGTGCGCTTTGCTGCCGATTTCCTGGTCGAGATCGATGAATACCCTCCCGGGGCCGGGCCGCGCAAGGTCGAGCCCGGCGAGCTGCCTCCGGGCATCGCCATGGTGACCTTCTCGGTGGATGACGTCGGTGGGATCACCGGTCTCGAGCACCCGGGAGCTTCCCGGCATGCGGAGGCCCCTTACCTCGGCCGCAGGGCGGCCGTAGTGAGGGGTGTGGCTGGCGAGTTGATCGAAGTCGTCGAGGGCGGCCACCGGTGACATCTCGTCAAGTGGCCGCCCGGGTCTTCATGCACGCCGGGCGGCTCGTGCCGACAGGCGTCCAGCGCAACAGGGCAGCGCTCGACAAAACCGCAACCGGCGGGCGGTGAGAGCGGAGAGGCAGGTTCACCCTCCGGCAGTTCCGGCAGGGGCTGTCCCGGCTCGGCAGTCAGTTCGGATTGGAGCAGCAGCCGGGTATAGGGATGTCGCGGTGAGGTCAAGACCTCCTCGGTGGTCCCCTCCTCCACCACCTCTCCAAGGTGCATGACCAGCACCCGATCACAGAGGTGGCGGACCACGGCAAGATTGTGGCTGATGAAGATCACGGCGAGGCCCAGCTGCTGCCTGAGGTCGGCGAGCAGGTTGACGATCTGGCCCTGGATGGAGAGATCCAGTGCGCTCACAGGTTCGTCGCAAACCAGACAGGCGGGCCCCGCCACGATGGCGCGTGCGATGCCTGCCCGCTGGCACTGGCCGCCACTCAGCTCGTGAGGGTAGCGCTGGGCCAGCTCGCGACCCAGACCTACCTGGTCCAGGGTACTCATGACGAGTGCCTGCCGTTGGCTGGCAGCCAGTTCAGGGCGCAGGCATTGCAGCGGTTCGGCTACCGACTCGCGGATCGTCCGGCGTGGATCGAGACTTCCTCGTGGGTCCTGGAACACCATCTGCACGCGCCGCCGCAGCGCCAGCAGCGAGCCATGCCGGCCGTGCTCGATCGCCACGCCATCCAGCGATACCTGCCCGGAGTCGGCCTCGACGAGCCCGAGGAGGACGCGAGCGAGGCTGCTTTTGCCACACCCGGACTCGCCGACGACGCCCACCGTCTCGCCTTTTGCCACGGCAAGGGACACGCCCCTCAGGGCACGCAGCACGCGGCGCCTGGGCCAGCCCCCTCCGAGCGGGTAGTTCACCACGATCTCCGTGGCCTGCAGCAGCGCACTCATGCGGATACCCGTGAGGCCTGTTGATCAAGCGGATGGTGACAGCGGACCTGCCGTCCTGCACCGGTGCGCATCGGGACGGGCTGATCGCAGTCGGCCTGGACTGCCGGGCAGCGGGCTGCAAAGGCACAGCCTGTGCCGATTGAGCCGGGCTGCGGTGGGCTACCGGGGATGGTTCGCATGCGCCCCTCGACGCCAGCGCGACCCGACGGGCGGGCGGCCAGCAGCGCGGCCGTGTAGGGATGGACGGGTTGCCTGAACACGTGCTCCACCCGGCCCTCCTCCACCACCTGTCCGGCATACATGACCACCACACGCCCCCCCAGTGCCGCGACGACGCCAAGGTCGTGGGTCACCGTGACCAGGGCGAGGTCGCGCCGGGCCTGGAGACCCTTGAGCAGGGCGACCACCTGGGCCTGCACCGTCACGTCCAGTGCCGTGGTGGGCTCATCCGCAATCAGCACCGCCGGTTGGCCGGCCAGCGCCGCTGCAATGGCTACTCGCTGACGCTGCCCCCCCGACAACTCGTGCGGATACAGGTCGAGCCGCGATTCCGGATCCGGCAGCCGCACCTGCGCCAGCAGCTCGCGAGCCTGCTGGCGGGCCGCATCGGCCTCGAGGCTGCGATGGCGCATGAGCAGTTCGCACAATTGCGTACCGATCCGCAGGTGGGGCGTCAGACAGCCCATGGCGTCCTGGGGAATGTATCCAATCTGCCTGCCGAGCCAGGGATTCCTGGCCTGACCGGTGTCGAGAGCGTGCCCGGCGAAGATGCAGCTTCCGGCTATGACGCGGCCGTTGCTGGCCAGCAGACCCAGCGCACCGAGCAGCATCTGGCTCTTGCCGGAACCGGATTCACCGACGATGGCCAGGGATTCCCCGGCTGAGAGCGCGATGGAGGCGCCGCGCACCGCATCGAACGCGCCCTCGGGAGTGCTGAAGCGAATCGACAGGTCACGGATCTCGAAGAGTCTCATCGACGGCGTCTCGGGTCGAGGGCGTCACGCAAGCCGTCACCCAGATAGTTGAAGCAGAAGACCAGCAGGACGAGGCAGACCGCCGGGCCGATCAGCATCCACGGCGCTGCATCCAGCTCGGCGGCCCCCTCGGCGATCAGGTTGCCGAGGCTGGAAGCCGGTTCCTGGACCCCGATGCCGAGGAAGCTCAGGAAGCTTTCGACCAGGATCATCTGCGGAATGAGCAAGGTGGCGTAGGTGACTACCGTGCCCGCGAGGTTGGGGACGAGATGGCGGAAGACCACGCCCGCGGGTCCGGCACCGCAGGCCACCGAAGCCTCGATGAATTCCCGACTGCTGAGGGCCAGGGTTTCGCTGCGAACCACCCGCGCTACGGTCAGCCAGCCGGTCAAGCCGATACAGGCTACCAGCAGGAACGGGCTGCGACTGAACAGCGTGGTCAGCAGGATGACGAAGAACAGCGTGGGCATGGCGAAGAGCACGTCGACCCCGCGCATCATCAGGCTATCGACCCGGCCGCCCGCATAACCGGCCACCGCCCCCCACAGCGTGCCGAGCACCAGGCTGAGGATGGCTGCTGCCACCGCGATGGCCAACGAAATGCGCATGCCCTCCAGTGTGCGAACCAGCAGATCCCGGCCGAGACGGTCAGTGCCCATCCAGTGTCCGGAGCGCAAGTCCGGGCCCGCCCCCATCATCGACCAGTCAAGCACCTCGGACTGGTGGGGACTGACCAGGGGCCCGATGACTGCGGCGATGACCAAGATAGCGAGGACGGCCAGGCTCACCAGCGCAGCCGGATTGTCCAGCAGCCTGCTGGCGGACTCGGCCCAGAGGGAGCGCTGCCCGATCATCGGCCCTTACCCAGGCGGATCCGCGGATCCATGGCGGCGCAGCCGAGGTCGGCAATCAGGTTGGCCAGGATCATGCTGCTGGCATAGAGGATGACCATGCCCATGACCAGCGTGTAGTCACGATTCAGGGCGCCCATCACCAGGTGCCGACCGATGCCGGGGATGCCGAACAAGGTCTCGACCACCAGGGAGCCGGTCAGGATGGCGGCGCTGGCCGGACCGAGGTAGCCCATCACGGGCACCATGGCGGCGGGCAGGACATGCCGGAGAATCAGGCTGTGGGGCTGCACGCCCCTGGCTCGCGCCGCCATGACGAATGGCGATTGCAGCACCTCCAGCACGCTGCCCCGGGTCAGCCGGGCGAGGTAGGCCACGATCGGCAGGGCCAGGGTCACCGTGGGCAGGATGCGGTCCCGCCAGGCGCCCTCGGCCCAGCCGGCCACCGGGACCAGGTCGAGGTAAACGCCGAAGACCAGCGCGAGCAGGGGACCGATGACGAACACGGGCAAGGCAATGCCCCCGACCGCCAAACCCATGGCGAGCCGGTCCGGCCAGGCGTGGGCTCGAAGCGCGGCCAGCAGTCCCAGGGGAATGCCAGCCAGGACGGCCAGGAGCAGCGCGTAGCCGCCCAGCGCCGCGCTGGTGGGCAGGCCTTCGACGATGAGTTCGCTGACGCTGTAATCCTTGTAGGTGTACGAGGGCCCAAAGTCACCCCGCAGCAGGCCGCCCATGTAGCGCAGGAATTGCTCGGGCAGCGGGGCATCGAGACCGTAACTGCGCTCGAGGTTGGCGCGAACCTCGGGCGGGATGGCCTGCTCGTCGTCGAAGGGACCGCCGGGGGCAGCGCGAGTCAGCAGGAAGGCGAGGAAGACCACGACCAGCAGCGTTGGCACCGCCTCCGCCAGTCGCTTCAGGGCATACATCAACACGTTTTCGTCCGACCAAAAAAGAAGCGGCTCCACGTGAAGCCGCTGTCGTGATTCACCCGCGAGTGTTGCCACTCAAGCGGGCTTTCCCCCCTGATCCCGCTGTTGTCCTGTTTGTCGCGCGGGATCGATACCGTCAAACCTCTATCAGGTCGAAAGCTAATCCCAAAATTGCGAATGGGCAAACCTTTTTTGTTTCGCACCGCAAAAATCAGTCGAGGCCAAGTACGCCGGGATTCATGATCCCCTGCGGGTCCACGAGCGTCTTGAACGCGCGAAGCAGCCCTTGTGCGCTCGGGTGAAGGGCCTGCTGATACTCGTAGAAGCGCCCGATCTGGAAATGCACACAACCGTGGGCCTGGAGCACGTCGGCGACCGCCCGGCGCAGGCGATCGACCAGCTCGCGGGCCGCGGGATTGGGCTCGAAGCGGCGCAACGTGGCGAGGTGGCTCGCCGACAGGACCCGCTCGTGGAAGGCTTCCCGCGCATCAGGCCAGTAGAACACCGGTTCGATCAGGATCCCCCGGTCACCGACCACGCAGAACATGTTGCCGTACTCGACCCCGAGAGCCGTGCAGGCCTCGGCGTTGGAATCGAACAGATGCGCGACCGCCCGGTAGGCCTTGACGGCTTCGCTGAAAGGGACCGTACCGTGCACGGGCACCCATTTCTCGCCGTCAGGGCCGAGGATGCTGTTGAGCTCACCGAAGGGCGTGGCTCGCAGGACCCTCGGCATGGACGACGGCACCTCCCTCCCCCGGTCCTCCAGCAGTTCACGCAGTTCGCCCAGCTGGCGGCTCGCAGCCGCGTCGTCGGCTTCATCGAGGCACAGGTGCAGTGAAGCGCCCACGTCATCGAGGTAGCCCCTGCCCGCCAGCGCAACCCTGGCGGCTTCCTTGACGCCCCGCAAGCCACCGCCAGCGGCCTCGGCCACCTTGCCCAGTGACTGCGCGCCCTCGGCCAGCCTGGCCCGCTTGAGTCGAACGCGCTGCATGCCGGCATCGAAGCCAAAAGACTCGGTCACCAGCCCGCGGCGGCCGATGTCGCACATGAACTCCAGCATCGGCTCAACGGCAGCAAATCCCGCCGACAGGAAGGCGGCGACGGGGAGCCGCGGGATCAATCTCAGGCTGGCCCTGACCTTTACGCCCAGCGCGCCGCAGTCCCCCGTGAAGGCGGCGCTGAAGTCTGGCCCGAACTGCCGGAAGAAGGGCTCGCCCATCTGTTTGGCGTGGGCACCGAGTCGGGCCAGCGAGCCGTCCGCCAGAACCACGTCGAGGCCGAGCAGGCTATCGGCGACCGGTCCGTGGCGAGCCGCACCCATGAACATCGCGCCCTGGGACAGGCCTCCCCCGACCGTGGCTCGCATACCGGACAGCGTCCCCCAGGAGGGTACCCGCACCCCGTGAGGTTCGAGCGCATCATCCAGCGCCTTCCAGGTGATGCCACACTCCACCGTGACGAACCCGTTCTCCGGAGACACCTCCAGCACCCTGTCCAGCGCCGACAGGTCCAGACAGAGCGACGGCCGCTCTGGCCCGAGATAGCCGCGGGTATAGGACATCCCGCCCCCGCGGGGGAGCACGGCGACCCCATGGTCTGCA
>JAUMBX010000113.1:0-3745 GCA_032119515.1 Steroidobacteraceae bacterium
GCAAGGGTGGTGCCGTGATCAGGCAGATCACCGAGGAGACGGGCACCACGATCGACATCGATAATGACGGCACGGTGAAGATCGCCTCCGTGGACGGCAACTCGGGTCGGGAAGCCGAGCGCCGGATCAAGATGATCACCTCGGACGTCGAAGTGGGTTCGGTGTACGAGGGTCGGGTCGCCCGGCTGATGGATTTCGGTGCCTTCGTCACCATCCTCCCTGGCCGCGACGGCCTGGTGCACATCTCCCAGATTTCCGACGAGCGCGTCGAGCGCGTAGCCGACAAGCTCAACGAGGGTGACGTGGTTCGCGTCAAGGTCCTCGAGGTGGATCGTCAGGGTCGGATCCGCCTCAGCATGCGCGGCGTCGACTGATCAGCGTTCGGGATCTGCTCCGGCGGCGTCCTGGCCGTCGGAGCCCTCCCTCCACCTCTCCAGGCTTCGCTCCGCAAGGGCAGCGGTCGCCGAGACCGGGTCGACCCCGACCATCGATCGCATCCTGTCCTGCAGAGAGTGCTGCTGGGCCATGAACAGGCGCAGGCACTGCTCGAGGTAGGTACCCACCACTCCCTGCAGAGGTCCCCCGTACGCCCGGACGAGTTGCGACAGGAATTCCTCGCTCATCATGGCGCTGCCCCGCTGCTCCTGTTCGGCGATCAACTGCAGGAGAATGCTGCGGGTGATGTCCTCGCCGGAGCGCGCGTCCACCACCGCAAATTCGGTCCTCTCCATGACCAGCTTGTGGATGTCATTAAGGGTGACGTAGCGGCTGGACCCCGTGTCGTAGAGGCGCCGGTTTGGATATTTCTTGATCAGTCGTGGTGCTGACGTCGGCATGACATGGCTTCCGGCCCCGGCCGATCGTCCCACCTTACGCCTAAATGTCTCCAGCTCCTACCCCAGCTGATCGGCAGGGATGCCCCGGGTGCCAGCAAAGGCCAGTGGCTGCCAATGTGAGGCTGCCCAAGCCAGGATCTCGGGCTGGGGTGCACCCACCAAGGCCCCGGGGGGCGCCTGACCTAGCAGGCTCAGGACCCTCAGAAGGAGCGCCCCGGGGTCCTCGAGGTTGACCGGGACGGCGCGTTGGCTTTTGGACAGCTTTGCACCATCGGGCTCTGTCACCAGTGGCAGGTGGCCATAGGTCGGTCGTGGCAGACCGAGTGCCTGCTGCAGAAGAATTTGGCGCGGCACACTGTCAAGCAGGTCGGCGCCCCTCACCACCTGGTTGATGCCCTGATGAGCGTCATCTACCACCACGGCGAGGTGATATGCCGGGATGCCATCTCGGCGCAGCACGATGAAGTCACCGATCGTTGCGGCGACGTCCTCGTGCCGGCAACCCTGGTACAGGTCCTGGAATTCGACGAGGCTCCCTCTGCTGTCTGTCCGGAACCGCAGGGCCGTGACGCCGCGGCTGAAAGCCGGCGGTTTCTGCCGGCAAGTGCCTGGATAAGGCGAATGGGAGGAGGTTTCGTCGGGCCCGGCGAGGCTTGATCGGCTGCACGTGCAGCCAAATAACCGGTTTTCGCCCTTCAGTCTCTCTAAGGCCGCGGCGTAGGCCTCGGACCTGTGACTCTGGTAGAGCACTTCGCCGTCCCACTCGAGACCCAGCCGCTCCAGGGTGCGCAGGATGTCGGAGTCTGCACCCGGCAGCTGGCGAGGTGCGTCGAGATCTTCCATGCGCACCAGCCACCGACCTCCCCCAGAGCGGGTCGCAAGGAAGCTGCCCACTGCCGTGAGCACCGAGCCGATGTGGAGGCGGCCAGTGGGGGAGGGCGCAAACCGGCCTATCGGCCGGATTCGGTCCGCCTCAGCGGTACCAGTCCTCGCGGTCGCCGTACTGTCGCTCCCGACGCTCACGTCGCTCCTGGGCCTCGATGCAAAGGGTAGCGACGGGGCGCGCCTCAAGGCGCTTGACCCCAATGGGCTCGCCGGTTTCCAGGCAGTAGCCGTAGGAACCGTCCTCGATCCGCTGGATCGCCTCTTCGATCTTTCGAATGAGCTTTCTCTCCCGGTCCCGCGTGCGCAGTTCCAGGGCGAACTCCGACTCGAGGGTGGCTCGGTCATTCGGATCAGGGGGGTTGGCTGCCTCATCCTTCATGTGGTTCATGGTGCGGTCGACCTCTTCCATCAGGTCCCGTTTCCAGCTGCTCAGGATGTTCCTGAAGTGGTCCAGCTGTTCACGGCCCATGTAGGTCTCGCCGTGCTTCTCCACGTAGGGGGTGACGTTGCGCGGTCCAAGCAGCAGGTTGGGTCGTGCGTGCCTTTCGTAGCCATCGTCGTCGTCGGTAGCGGCTGGCTGGACCAATCGTCGCGTCGTGCTGGCCACCGCAATGGCCCGCTTGGGCTCTGCCTTCGGCTTGGTGGGTGCAGGACGCTTGGTCTCCCTGGCCGGCTCCGGAACAGCCTTGAGGTCGGCCTGCTTGCCGGCCTGAGCGGCGGGGGTTGCCGCCTTGGCCTTGACGGTGGGCTTGGCGACGGCTGGAGTCTTGCTGGCGGCCTTCGGCCTTGCCTTGTCCCTGACCTTGGCGGGCTGCGCCGGCGCAGCCTTCGAGGCTTTGAGCTTGCTGGCCTTACCGGACTTGCCAGCAGCGGTTTTGGAGGCCACCTTCGGCCGCGGTGCCGCCTTGGGCGCGGCTTTCTTGGCCGGGGACTTGGTCTTCACCGCATGCTTGGCTGTGGGCTTCGCCTTGGCAGCGGCCTTGGCCTTCGGTTTTGCAACCGCCTTGACTGCCGGCTTTTTGGCCGCAGGTTTGGATTTGGCAGGTATCGACGTCGCCTTCTTCGCGACCTTGTGTTTCGTCGGTTTGGCGTTTCCGGCAGGTTTCTTGGCAGGCTTTCCAGCTGGTTTTTTCTTGGCGGGCATTGGCGCTTCGTCCTGAACGGTGAACGCGGGATTATAGCGATCTACCCCCTTCCGTCCAGCAGTGAAATCAGCCGGATCAGCGCTCCCAAGCTGCCCTGTTCAGGGCAAATTGACCGGCGGGGCTGGGACCCATCCCTCGAGCCGGGTTTCCGCCACAATCGTGGTGTAGATACCACCCCGCACATTGAACTTGCCGGTCAGGCGCATGAATCTCGGCCGGGCAGCCGCGGCCAGGTGTCCCAGGATCTCGTTGGTCACTGCCTCGTGAAAGGCCCCCTTGTCCCGAAAGCTCCAGAAATACAATTTCAAGGATTTCAACTCCAGGCAAAACCGGTCCGGGACGTATTCCAAGGTCAGCTGTGCAAAGTCGGGCTGGCTGGTTTTTGGACAGATACAGGTGAACTCTGGCACCTCCATGCGGATGGTGTAGTCCCGGTCAGGAGCCGGGTTAGGGAAGGTCTCGAGGTCCGAGGAGGGACGATTCTGTACTGCGCCAAGCGGCTCTGGGGAAGTCAAGGTGGAGGCTCCGGGAACATCGTCAAAACACCATGGGTAATCTACACTAGGCATTCAGCCCCGGCTATGTGGGCATCCCAAAACAATCAGCTACATCAGGGCCTCGATGCGTCTCTCCAGGATCAAGATTGCGGGTTTCAAGTCCTTCGTAGACCCCACCTCCGTGCACTTTCCCAGCAACCTCACGGGCGTTGTCGGGCCAAACGGCTGCGGCAAGTCCAACATCATCGACGCGGTCCGCTGGGTGATGGGGGAAATCAGTGCCAAGCACCTGCGCGGCGACTCCATGGCCGATGTCATCTTCAACGGGGCCGGCAGCAGGCAGCCGGTCTCGGCGGCATCGGTAGAGCTGGTGTTCGACAAC